>JBJHCD010000550.1:0-4789 GCA_050485845.1 Pirellulaceae bacterium
CAGGGAGCGGCGCCAAGGGCTCCCGGTTCCCGAAGCACGACGGAGGAAGTGGAACGAAACCGCGACTTGACTCGGAGCAGTGATCTTCCAATCGGGGCATCGCACCGACAAATGTTCGGCGGCACCGCAAAGTTCCCGATCCTCTTTGTCCTCCGTTCCGAAGGGCAAGCCCGCAGTGAGGAAGTTCGTCCCTGAGGGCCGAAAACTCGAAGGCTGATCACTCAAAGACGGTAGCTCGAAGGCTGATAACTTGAAGGCTGATCACTCAAAGTCTTAGCTCGAGGCCGAAAACCAGAAGGGCATTGGCGGGCTGACAGAGAGTAGCCTGTCATGGACGGTGGAACCTACAGCGGAATAGCGGATTAGCGGATTAATTGGAAGATGGATGGGACGAACCGGAGTGACCGTTGGGCGTGACAACATGGGTTTCGGCGCGGGAGCAGCGGTGGATGTCTGGTATGTGCGAAGTGATCGGCCGCTTCACCCCGATGAGGCCTCGACCTTTCGGAGCTTGTTGCCGACGGAGGAGGCCGAGCGGGAGTTTCGATTTCTCCGCGAGGAGCACCAGCGGCAGTACCTCCTGACCCGCGTCATGGTTCGCAAACTGCTAGGGCACTACGGGGAGGTGTCGCCGGAGAAACTCGAGTTCCGCCGCAACGCGCACGGCAAGCCCGAAGTCTCCCGCCCCTCTCACTTTCCTTGGCAGTTCAATCTCTCCCATACAAGTGGTCTGGTCGTCTGTGCCGTGGGACATGGCGCCGTTCCCCTGGGAATTGACGTGGAACCGATGGACCGGCGAGTGAACTTGCAGCTGGCCAACCGCTATTTCTCTCCGTTTG
The DNA here is from genome assembly GCA_050485845.1 of Pirellulaceae bacterium. Classification (GTDB taxonomy): domain Bacteria; phylum Planctomycetota; class Planctomycetia; order Pirellulales; family Pirellulaceae; genus JBJHCD01. The sequence continues at coordinate 840 of JBJHCD010000550.1, forward strand.
AGACGAAGTCGCTCGAGCTTTTGCCGTTCGAGGAGCGTCCCAGGCGATTCCTCCATTATTGGACGCTGAAGGAAGCATTCATCAAGGCGCTGGGAACGGGACTCGCAACACCCTTGGATCACTTCGGATTTGAACTCCATCCCCAATGTCCCCCACGCCTCCACCTGTTTGCGGAGAATCTCGGTTCACCCGCACCCTGGCGTTTCGCTCAGTTCACGGTCCTCGATCGCTACTGGGGGGCCCTAGCGCGCCAAGCGAACTCGGACGAGAGCGAACATGGTTCCCGTCTCCCATTTCGAATTCGAGAAGCCAACCTGCATCACCTCGATCGATTCTCGAAGTAACCGGGCCTCGCGGGCGAGCCGCTTGTATTGAAGGCGCCGGCTGACTTTGGAGTTCGCTGACTTCGGAGTTCGCTGACTTCGGAGTTCGCTGACTTCGGAGTTCGCTGACTTCGGAGTTCGCTGACTTCGGAGTTCGCTGACTTTGGAGTTCGCTGACTTTGGAGTTCCGCTGACTTTGGAGTTCGCTGACTTTGGCGCCCGCTGACTTTGGCGCCCGCTGACTTCGGCGCCGGCTGCAGCGGGAGACGGTTAGCGTCGTCGAGTGGCCCCGGACGATGGAAAAACTTTCCGTGCCGTCAACGGATCTCTCCAGCTGAGCACCACCAGGGACTCCCGGCCGCCGGACCGGGGTACTTCCGCAATCACCTCCAGGGGCGCGGAACTCAAACGCCCAATCTCGGCAAGGTGTCGCCGACTGGTAATCACGAAGCGGTTGGGTCCTTGCCCGAGAAACTCGTCCACCGACGGCGAGCCTTCGCGGCGGCGAAGGAATCCGGATTCGCCCGTGGCGCTGACGGTTCCGACTTCCAGACGGCGAATGGGTTGACCGAGGTAATAGACCCAACTCGGCTCATCCACCCCATACGTCGCCACGTCGGGAGTCGGACTGCGAGCAAGCATCTCGGCCGGCAGCGGGTCGAATCGCGCGACCGGTTCGACGCGAAAGATGATCAAACCGAAGGCCAAGGTCGTCACGATGGCCCCGCGAGAGAAAATCCGTTCGGAATTCGCTTGGCAACGGGCATGTCGGCCGAGGGTGGCCCCCACCAGCAGGAATCCAAGCAGGGCCGCGAATTGCCATCCGATGGAGCCTGCGGTCACCAACCGCTGATGGGAGAGAGGACCACCGATGGCGATTGCCAGACCCAAGGCCGATATCCAAGTCCATGCCGCATGCCCCTCCCTGGCCGACAATACCCGGCCCGCCCCTCCATGCTGAACGAGAAAATAAGCCGCGATGAGAGCCAGAGGTGGAAGACAGATTTGTGCTCCGTCGAACCCGTGGGACCCAATGGCCGGCGCAAGGCCCAGGATGTAGAGACCGACGGCGGCAGCCAGCCAGCAGATCCCCAGTTGAAGCCCCACGTTCCGTGAACGGAACAACCCACCTCGGTGAATGACGTGCCCCGCCATGGCGCCAAGCACGATCGTCCACGGGAAGAATCCGATCAGGAGGTTCGACAATCGGGCCGCGAAGACCGACGTGGCTCCCGATCCGGAAACGTCTCCCCATGGTGCGAGGGCCTCGGCGAGTCCTGAAATCCCAACTCCTCCCTCGGTTCGAAGGTGGCGAAAGAGGTACCAAGGCATTGTCACCAGGAGCAGCCCGGCCAGAGCCCAGACGGGGCGGAGTCGGCTGATGGCTGTCGCGGCGGCGGATCCAGTCACGCCTCCCACGAAATCCGACGACGTCTCCTCAATCGCGGGGACGCCCTGCCGAAGCGTCAGCCAGGTCAGCCAAGTCAGCCAGGTGATGAGCGGCAGTAGGACTCCGATCCACCCCACCGCGAGGATGGCGATTCCAAGCAGGGCGAAAAGTGAACCGGACTGCCAGGGACGTAACTTTCCCATCGAAACGTCGGCCAGCGCCCAGTTTCCCTGGGAACGTTCCGGGCAGAGAGGGGTGCCGGCGTCATGGTCGAGCGAATGGGAATTCGAGCCGATGGTTCCCGTTGGCCCCGCTTGTTCGGAGAGCCGGCACTGATTGGGATCGTCCCAGGTGGGCGACGTCTCTTCCCAACGAAACATGCGGACCGACAGCCAGATGGCCGTGGTGCCGAGGAATAGGGCGAGCGACATCGGATGGGCGACTCGACCGTCCGTGACGAATCCATGGCAAGTCACCAGGATCAGTCCACTCCAGAAGGCAACGGCCGGCCCGAACAACTGCCGCGCCAGCAGGAACGTGACCAGCACGGTTCCCAGGGAGGCCAAGGCAGCCCAGCTACGAACGGAGAATTCATTCTCGCCCCAGAGCGATTGCGCAAGGATGGTCAGCCAGTAGGGGAGGGGAGGTTCGTGGGGCAGGGAACCGCCATTGAAACTCGGAAGCAGCCAATTGTCACTGGCCTTCATTTCCAGCGCCCCGCGGGCCAAACGCGGTTCGGAACCATCGTCCAAGCGGGGGTAACCGAGTTGAATAAAAAACGCGAGGCCGGCGAGCACCAGTATCAGGCACAATGGAAAGGTGCCCGGCATACGACGGCGGAAGAACAACATAGGGGGGGCGATCCTTCACCAAGTCAACTCCCAAGACAGGGCGGCGAGTTTACGCGGCGGCCCCAGGGAGGACAATGGCAGAATCTTTCCACTACGGCATCCCCAAGAATCGCTTCCTCTGTGCCTCCGCCGCCGCTCGATTCGGAAACGGCTGGATCGCACGTTGCGCTTCCAAGCCTTTCTCTTCGGCTACCCCTCGAACCGTCTCCTCTTGCCAGCGCCGGGCCATTTCCTGCGAGAGAAAGACGCTGGCCCAGCGGGTGACCCTTCGCCCCGCCGGAACGGAAATCGCGGCCAGGTAATGCGGCCGGTCCGCGAAGGGGGGCGAGTAAGGGAGACGCTCAAGGTGTTTGGCCCATTTACGTTCCAGTCCAGCCAGATCATCGCCGAACGCCTCACGAAACTCGGTCAGATTCTGGTTATTGACGCCGGGAGTATCGAGTTGCGTGGCTCCTTCCAGGGGACGGATTTCACTGCATTTTCGCAGAAAGGCGCTCCACGCAGCCCGTTCATGCTTGGCCAGATAATGCGTCAAGCTCCAAGCAGTCGCATACCCGGTGCTGGTCAACTGGTTGGCCGAGATCGTCTGCTGGAGCGTCTCTCCCGGAACGGCATCACGACCACGTCCTTGAAAATACTGCTCCAGCTCGAACATCCGCCATTGATTGACTCGCCCCGCACCGGCCCATCGCATCCGCTGATCAACGACGGTCGGCGCCAAGTATTCCGCCAGTCCCTCGGCGAGCCACATCGGCCACACGGCAAGCCGTTGATGGACACCGATGTTGGCCAACACCTGATGGGCCCCTTCGTGGGCAATGGTGGCCAGGGCCTGGGAGACAGCCAGTTCAATGGGCGTGTCGGGCGTCATTCGCGGTTCCCGGAGGACCACGTGATTCGACCGGGGATCGTAGAACGCGACAACGTCCGGAGAAAGTCGCTGGAACTCGCGCAATTCCTGTTCCGAGGAAAACATGATCACCACCAGCAGGGTGTCGGCATGCTTCGTGGGGACACGACAATTCTGCATGTAGCTCATGACCCCACCGTACATGCTTTCCAAAATCCGCATCGCCATGTTGGCGAAGTTTTCGCTGGTGTTGAAGACGAACAAGTGGTGCTGCGTGCGGCGGACCTGAAAATCGGGAAACTTCTCGCGGTAGAGTTCCTCCATTTCCTCACCCCCCAGTGGCTGAAAGGGGCGTTCGGTTCGTTGCACATCGCGACTTCGCCTGGCCACCAAGTGCCCGTCGGGAAACCGTGCAATGCAAAACTCACCCACTCCGACATGAAGCTCGGCCACCACCGGCTCCCCCTTGTCGTCGTGGGTGATCACGTGGGCCGAAGTCGCGGGGTGCCGCAAGTTCCCCATCGGTATATCGAAGC
>JBJHCD010000551.1:0-4788 GCA_050485845.1 Pirellulaceae bacterium
ACCTTTTGCAGCTCCTGCTGCATCACTTGCCGGTGCTGACTGAACTCCTGAAGTACATCACCGAGATTGCGTTGCTTTGTCGTCACCGAGAGATTCTTCCTGCTAGATAACTTGCCAGACAAGCTGCTACACAACTTGCCAGGCAAGGGGGGGTGGCATTTCCATCAGTGGGGGCGGCTTGCGCGATTCCTCCTACGATTCTAGGACGCGTTGTCGCAACCAGCAATGATCGGTGGCTTTTCCGTTGTCCCTCCGCTCGGGGAATTCTAAGATGCAGGAAGTGAGAGTCGGAAAGAAAGACATCCCATTGTGGAGAGGCAAGGTCGGGAATGCGCAACGCACTGATGATCGTGTCCATCACCTGGGCTTCCCTGCTGGGAGTCGTTCCCGCCGCGCGCGGGGAGTTAACGGCCGAGCAGGTGAGGCAATCAATCCAGATGGGGGTCAATTTCCTGAAGTCCCAACAAGACAAAGTCGAGGGGAGTTGGCCCGAACACGCTGGACAACCGGGGGGGCTCACCGCGCTCTGTACCCTGGCACTGCTGACCGCCGGCGAGGAGCCGACGTCGCCTGCCGTGCGAAATGCCCTGAATTATCTGCGGAACATGCCTCCTGCCAACAAAACCTATGCCACGGCCTTGCAGACCATGGCCCTGGCCGCCGCGGAACCCGAGCGGGATTTGGCCATCATCACGCGAAACGCCCGCTGGCTGGAACGAACTCAGATCAAGGAAGGTTTCCGAGCGGGAAACTGGGGCTATGGCGACCAGGGCGCGGGAGACCATTCGAACACGCAATTCGCTCTGCTGGGGCTGCATGAAGCGGAGCGGGTCGGAGTTTCCATCGACCCGAGAGTCTGGGAGCGGTCGCTGGAATACTTTCAAAACACGCAGCGAAATGACGGCTCGTGGGCCTACTACGAGTTTCCTCCTGGTTCCCGCGACCAACCTCTCCCATCCACCGGAAGTATGACCTGCGCCGGTTTGGGGGCGCTGCTGATTTGCATGGACCAACTGGGGCGGGGAGAAGCGGAGGTCCTGCCGGATGGTTCGGTCCGCTGCTGCGGCATGCCCAGTGACAACGATCGCATCGAACGAGCGATCCAATGGTTGGGCCGCTATCCACTTTCCTCCAACCCCGGCATGAACACCTGGCATCTCTATTTCCTGTATGGCGTGGAACGCGTGGGGCGACTCAGCGGGCGACGCTACCTCGGAAGTAAAGATTGGTACCGGGTCGGGGCCGAGGTTCTCGTGTCGCGGCAGGATCGCCTGAATGGCCAGTGGCGAAGTCCCGGACTTTTGGAATCGAATCCCGTGCTGGGAACCGCGTTCGCTCTGCTATTCCTCGCCAAAGGGCGGCGGCCCGTCGCGATTTCGGAATTGAATTGGAAGTCGGATGGCCCGGGCGGTGATTGGAATCGGCACGCATCCGCACTGCACAATTTGACTCGCGAAGTCGAGCTGAGCTGGCAACAGGAGCTGACCTGGCAGACCGTGCGGCTGAAAGATGCCTCGGTCAACGATCTGCTGCAATCGCCGGTTTTGTTCCTGCGGGGGACGGAATCGTTCGAGTTTACGGAAGAGCAAAAGGAGAACTTGCGGGAGTATATCAATCAGGGGGGATTCCTCTTTGCGGAGGCCTGCGATGGATTGGGGTGTGATGGAGCGGCTTTTGATCAATCCTTTCGGGACCTGATGTCCGACTTGTTCCCTGACTCGCCACTGCGAGAATTACCCCCCGATCATCCCGTCTGGTTTGCGGAGCGGCGTGTCCGCCCACAACACCTTCCCACGGACATGTGGTTGTATGGAGTGGACGCGTGCTGCCGGACCAGCGTGGTCTACTCCAACAAGACCCTCTCCTGTTTTTGGGAGGTCCACTCGGGGCGGCGCGAGCCGAAGTACAACGAGTCGGCGGCGGAACAGGTTCAGGCAATCATGAACTTGGGACAGAACGTACTGGCCTACGCCACGAACCGGGAATTGCGGGAGAAGCTGGATCAACCGACAGTCCGGGAGCGGGATGAGCTGGATCAGTTGCTGCGTGGGACACTGTATGTTCCCAAGTTGAGCCACGCCGGCGGAAGTGACGATGCCCCCAATGCCTTGGCCAACTTGTTGAAGATCATGCGGGACGAACTGCAGATGCGGGTGAATACGGAGCGGCGGTTGCTATCGCCGTCCGACATCGAACTGCATGATTACCCGATCGCGTTCATCCATGGTCGCCGCGCGTTTCGTTTTTCGGCGGCCGAGCGGCAAGCGATGGCGGAGTACTTGCGTCGCGGGGGATTCGTGTTCGGCGACGCGATTTGTGCCAGCCCACAGTTTGCCAGCTCGTTTCGCCGCGAGTTCGAGTCGCTTTTTCCCGGCACGCAATTCGTGCGACTCCCGCCGGACCATCCGATCTACACCCAGGAGTTTCGGGGATCGCTCTTGGAGCGAGTCACGCTTCGGGACCCACAGGTCCGATCGGAAGAGGCCCCCCTCAGGGCGACACTGACCGAGATCACACCGCTGCTGGAAGGACTCGAGATCGACGGGAGACTGGTGGTGATCTTTTCCCCCTACGACCTCAGTTGCGGCCTGGAGAACCAGACCTCCTTGGAGTGCAAGGGATACGTCAAGCAGGATGCCGCCCGCTTGGGGATCAACATCCTGCTTTTCGCACTCGGCCAGTGAAAATCAAACAACTCGGCTCGTGATCGCAAGCCACCCGGCTCATGAGCAAGCCACTGGAAAACCGCTGACCCGTCGGCGATTGCGATCAATCAGCACCGTCGTCACGCGAGCCAATGCCGCCGGTTCTCCCCGAGTCCGTCAAAGACTGATGCCGGGAGCCGGTAGCTAAATCATTGTTGGTTGGGACCAACCAGTTCCACCAGGTTGCCGTCGGGATCTCGGACAATGGTCAGGTAGACGCCAGGGGCGAACGGGATCTCAATCGGCGTCTTGGCCACCGTCTCGACGCCGGCTTCCTTCAGTTTTTCCAGCGACGACTTCATGTCACGGACATGGATGGTGAGATAGCTGAAGCCGAGTTGCGAGTGGATGACGGTATTATCGCTCTTTTTGCTTTCGACACCGTCGATCTGCATCAATTTCAGCAGCGTGGCATCCTCCCCTTCGCCCAGGGCAAGGACGCGGATATCGAGCATCGGCCCCGAAGTCAGTCCGGCATCCTTGGCGAAGTCGGCTGGGACTTGAAAACCGGGACGCTGCTGAAATCCGATCGCCTCCGTGTAGAACTTGACCGCCTTGTCGACATCGCTGACGACGACTCCCAGGTCGATGGTCGTCTTCGTGAAGAGCCCGGATTCCTGGGCTCGAACATGGTGAGGTGCTCCGGTCAGCATCAGACCGAAGGTCAACAGCAGGGCAAGGGAAGAGATCTTCAATTTCATGAGCAAGGCAACTCCAGCAAGGGGACAGTGAAACAGAATCGCATCCAGAACGGGTTTCCGATGTGACATCAAGTCGACTCGAAAGCGTCTCCCAATCGACGCTCCGCGACGCGTGCAACGCCCCGTGGTCTCGTTCCGAATCTCGTCGATGATAATCCCCAACCAGCCCTTTGGGTACCTGTCGCCATCGGCTGGCCGCTGCTTCCGACGATCACCGTTTCGTTACTCGCATCAGGGACCTTGTCCCGGTCTCGGCCCCGATTCCCGTCAGCCGTGAGCAATCGGCGACTCGGCCACGAGCCTACTGCTCATCCCCATTCTCGGCGACGTCAGCGCGTCCCGGCGGGCGACGTTCGGGTCCGGGTCGGTCGAGCAATTGATCTCCCAATTCTTGTCGCATGGCTTCCGCCCGCTCGCTCAGCAGCCGAACCAGTTCGGGACGCTCCTCGGCCAAGTCATTCGATTCTCCAGGATCTTCCGCCAGGTGGTATAGCTCCAGGCCGCACTCGGCTTGCCGATACCCATCGGGGAGACCATCCCGCCCCGGTTCACCCTGGAGGCTGCGGTAGGTATGGGGGAAGTGCAGTTTCCAATCCCCCAAGCGAACTGCTTGCAATTCGTGTCCCCAATAGTAGAAGAACTCGGAGCGAACCGGTTCGGACGTTTCCGGTTCGAGAAGCGACCGCGTTAGGTCCAAGCCATCGATCTTCCGCTTGGGCAGGGGAGCCCCCGTGATCCCGCAAATCGTCGGTACCAAATCCATGGCGGTCGCCAGATGCCGAGATGTGGTCCCTTCAGGGATCTTCCCGGGCCAGCGGGCAATGAACGGAACTCGCACGCCTCCTTCCCAAGTCGTCCCTTTTCCTTCTCGCAGTGGCCCAGCCGATCCGGCATGATTTCCGTAGGAGAGCCAGGGACCATTGTCTGAAGTGAAGATGACCAGCGTTTGCCGATCGATCTCCAGTTCCTGAAGGGTCTGGAGGACCTGTCCGACGCTCCAATCAATCTCCGCGACCACGTCGCCAAACAATCCTTCGGGGCTCTGGTCGCGATGTTTGTCCGAGACGAACAGTGGAACATGGGGCATGCTGTGGGCCAGGTACACGAAGAACGGTTGATCTCGGTGTCGACGGATGAAGTCCACCGTCCGTTCGGTGTACCAGGTGGTCAGCTGCGTCTGATCCGGGTTGGTGGCAATCACCCGGTTTCCCTCGATCAACGGGAGGGGTGGATAAATGTGTCCGGCCGTCGGATGATGCGGCCACATGTCATTCGAATACGGGAGTCCGAAGTACTCGTCGAATCCATGTTGCAGCGGGAGAAAGGGTTCGAGATGTCCCAGGTGCCACTTGCCGAAGATCGCCGTGGCATAACCTTGTTCC
>JBJHCD010000552.1:0-3670 GCA_050485845.1 Pirellulaceae bacterium
GGGATGGGGCTCATAGGGCGCCTCCAAGTTCTTCCTCGATCTGCTCAATCGTCGGCAGATTGCTCCGCAGCGGTTCGGGGAGGGACTGGACCAGTTGCGTCTGCCACTCGGCCACGCCGATCGGCTTGCTGATGTCGCGGAGGGCGTATTCAGCTTTCACACGGTCATGCGATTTGCAAAGGATGAGGCCAATCGACGGAGCGTCAGATGGATGCTTCATCAGGCTGTCGACCGCCGACAGGTAGTAGTTCATCTGCCCAGCATCAGCAGGTGTAAACTTCTTCATCTTTAGGTCGATGACGACAAAACAACGCAGCCTCAAGTGATAAAAGAGAAGGTCGAGGTAATCTTCATCATCGCCGACCGACAGTGAAACCTGCCGGCCCACGAACGCAAAACCTGCTCCCAGTTCGATCAGGAACTTCTGCACATGATCGACCAGCCCCATTTCCAGTTCCCGCTCATGGGCATCCTCGCTGAGCGTGAGGAAGTCAAAGATGTACGGGTCCTTGAGGGTCTGCTGCGCCAGGTCCGACTGCGGCGCCGGCAAGGTGACGGCGAAGTTGGTGATCGGCTTCCCCTGCCGGCCGTAGAGATCGGTCTCGATCTGCACGGTCAGCACCGCCCGACTCCAACCGTGCTCGATGGCTTTCGCGGCGTACCAGAGTCGTTCGGCCAGGTCCTTCAATTTGAAGAGCAGAACGACGTTGTGTCCCCAGGGGATTCCAGCCAATACATCGGGCAGGTTGGGGCCGTCCATTTGTCGCACCGGCTGTGCGACTTTCAATCCGGCCGTTTTCGGCACAGGCTGTGCCGATTTCTTCCCTCTCATTTTCGGCACAGCTTGTGCCGAATTCTCGGCCTCGCGATGGTACGCCAGAAAGAACGCGCGCATCCGCGAGACGTTGCTCGGCGAAAAGCCCTTCAGACCAGGAAATGCCTTCTGCAAGTCGGCTGCGAGTCGATCAATCACGCTGGTTCCCCAGCCTTCCCGCTCCTGCCGCTCGACGATCAAACGCCCGATGTCCCAATAGAGCTGAATCAGCTCCCGGTTGGCCGCCACGGCTGCCTTGAGCTGGGCCGAGCGAACCCGCGACTTGAGATCGTCGAGTAACTCGTCGTACCCCGCGGGCAGCCCCGATTTTGTCGCGCGCAATTCGTCCGGCCCGCCCTTCTTGGCGGCCTTTTCACGCGGCGCGGGGGAACGCGATGACTTCTTCGTGGCCTTTTTACGAGCCATAACCCAGCTCCTTTAGGTAGGCCGCCATCGGCTTGCGGGTCTTGACCAGCTCGACTTCGATGGCGTCGATTTCCTTCGGCACGGTCTTGATATCGATCTCTCCCCTCTCTCAACCAGCTCGACTCTATCAATATAGCAGAGGGGCTTTGGTGTTAATCACCGAATGGAGTGGAAGGAAGGTGGCTCGCGTCGCTTCCATTGGCTTTCCAGGGAACTCAGGATGGTATCCAGCACCTTGTCGAGTTCCTTGCTGACGTCCTCCGTGAGGAATCGCAGGACCAGGTAACCCTGCTGTTGAAGGAGGAGGTCCTTGCGGCGGTCGCGGCGATAGGCTTCCACGCTTTCCAGATGTTGTTGTCCGTCCAGTTCGATGGCCAAGTGAGATTCCTGGTCGAGCAGATCGACCTCCATTCTGCCGCGACCATCAAAAGGGATGGGAAGTTCGGCATTGAGCACGAAACGACCCGATGTTCGAGGAAGCATTTCCAGGCGACGAAACAGGAAGGCTTCCGCGGCACTGCGGGCTCGATCGGCACCTTCTGACTGAGGAGATGGAGTTATCGAACGTGTCGCCGCCGCGAAGAGACTTCCCAAGTCCGAGTTGACACCGTCGCGAACGAGTCGTCGGACACTGGCTGCGTGATCTTGCTTCCATTGCGGATCGACCGGCAGCGGTACCTCGTTCGGCCAACCAGGAACCGCGCTCGCCGGCAGCTGAATCTGATAACCGACCGCCTCATAACCACGACAGCGTCGATCGAACATTCGAGCGAGCATCGGGACGTTCAAATCGGCGTAATCGTACACACGGACTTCCCGTTTTCCATGATGAAGACGATGCAGCCGTCCGACATACTGGGCGATGGTGCCTCGCCAGGAGACGGGCAAGGTCAGAAAAAGTGTGTCCAGCCGAGCATCATCGAAACCCTCGCCGATGAAGCGGCCCGTGGCGAGCAGGACGCGGGGAGTTCCTTCCGGGACGGCCGCGAGTTGTTCCTGAACAGTGGCCAACTGCCTCCGCCCCATTCCGCCCCGAAGAATGTAGAGATGCTCCACTCTCGTGCGAAGGTGCTCCGCCAAAACGTCCAGATGCTCATTGCGTTCGGTCAGCAGCAACGGACAGCGTTCGTCATGAATGGATTGCAGGACGTCCTCGCAAATCTGCTGGTTGCGGGCTGTGTCGGCGATCAGCTCCTGATAGAGCGTTTGAAACTGAATCCGCGCGTCCTCGGCCGGCGCCGAGGTCGGACGAAACGCTGTGTGGCGGACCAGCACGGTGTGACGGAATGGGCGAATGGCTGCCTGCTGCTTCGCGCTAACTCGATGCCGAACCGGTCCGCATTGCATCAGAATGATGGGATGATGGCCATCTTTTCTGGTCACGGTTGCCGAGAGTCCCAAGATGTACCGCGCCTTGGCCCGGCGAACGACTCGTTCGAAACTGGGGGCGGACAAGTGGTGACATTCGTCCACCAGGATCTGGCCGTATTCGGAAATCCACTCCTTCACCTCACCCTTGCGAACCAAGCTCTGGATGACCCCGACATCCACGGCACCCGTCCGTTTCACGCGACCGCCACCGATCTGGCCGATCTCATCAGGCGACAGGTTCAAGAACAGGGCCAATCGTTCGATCCATTGTTGAACCAGTTGACGCCGGTGCACCAGAATCAGCGTGTTGACTTTCCGCTGGGCCATCAGCCAGGCGGCGACCACGGTTTTTCCGAATGCGGTCGTTGCCGACAGTACACCGGTTTCATGTTTCAGCAGAGCGTTGGCGGCCCGCTGTTGGTCGGCCGTGAGTGTTCCGGTGAATTCGAGCGACAGCGGCCTGCCAAACTGACGCTCGTCTCGGACATGAAGCGGGACCCCCAGTCCTTCCAGAAGATCCCGAGCCCCGTCGAGACATCCGCGGGGCAAACTGAGGTACTGACCATGGTCTTCGGCACAAGCGATGATTCGAGGTTTTCCGAACGTGGGGAGTCGCATGGATTGGGCCTTGTAGAACTCTGGATTCTGGAAGGCCGCCAAGCGGATCAGTTGGTTCATCAGCGACGGATGGAGAGACGACTTGGCGAAATAGAGTTCATCGGCCAGCACGACATCGAGCTGCTTGGGAAGTTCGTGACGCGACAGTCGGAGTCCCCCTGCTTTCCGCTCGCCACTGGGGGGTGACTTCCATGGTTCCGAGTCCTCCTCGGTCGGATAGAGCCGCACGCCGACAACTCGCCCTCGACGTTCCGCGCGGGAAACGAGCGATTCGATGGTCGAGCGAGCGATGCGTTGTATGGACGACAAGTACTCCCATTGGTCCGGGTGCGGGCTTAACTGTTCATCGACAAAGAGACTGTTTCCCTGCTTCCGAGGTGCTTTCTGCAGCGGCAGGGCGATCAAGTTGCCCAAGCCCCCTTGAGGCAGAGTGTCTTGACT
>JBJHCD010000552.1:3680-4777 GCA_050485845.1 Pirellulaceae bacterium
GGGGAAGAGTCGATCGTAGGAGTCGAGTCCGATTTCCGGGCGACGTTCCATCGTTTCGGTCAACAAATGTGCCCCCAGCTTTCGAGCCAGCACGGCGGGGATGGCTTCCTCAAAGAACAACCAGACGTGCCCTCCCTGCCCGCTACGGGATCTTTCCAGTGCCGCCGGCAACTGAAGTTCCCGGCAGACTTCCATCACGGCCAGGGCATCATCATCCCAATGCTCTTTGTCGAGGTCGATGGCCAGCAGGAAGCAGCTATCATCACGCAGCAGTGGATAGAGCCCCATGACAAACTCCTGCCCGTCCTCGCCTTGTCCAGTCAAATGGCAACGAATGACCTCGTCCGTTACCGGCAGGAACCGTTGATGGAGGCAGGCCGTGCATTTGACGCGAGGCTTTTCACAAATACCTCGCTGCCATTCATGGCCGCAAACGGGAGAGTAGCCCGCCAAGCCCCGACGGCTGACGAATCGCCTCGCGTAGACGTCCTCCCGGCCCCGAAAGAGAGATCGGAATAGGGCGATCTTCTCCTCGGGCGACGAGTAGCCGTTCAATGGAAGACAAGTCGTTCCGACAACGAGTGAGCTGTTCATGGCGGTGCCCCAATGCTGGGCCGAATGACAGGCCGAGTCACAGACTGAGTCACAGACTGAGTGACGAAGACAAGCGGAGCTGGTGGTTGCTCGAGGTAAACATGTCTGGAAACGCGGGAAGTTAGAACGTTCGCTTCGCGCGTTTCTCGCATTCACTTCGTCCGATCACTTCATTCAGTTACTTCATCCATTTTACTTCGCGAATTACGCTTGGCACGACTGAATCGGCCCAGCGGGAACGAATCATTGCCAAGTATTCCTGTCGGTCCTGCACTTTAGGAAATCGCGATTCGACTTGAACGGCGATCGGGTTGGATTGTCCCAACTGCGATCGGCTCGGTCCACCAACTCCTCCGCGGGCACATCCCAACTCGCCGATTCCACCATCGTGTTCGTCCGGTTTGGGCGACCCACACACCATCTCGTACTCGTACTCGTACTCAGCATCGCGGTACTCGTACTCGATCGATGCCTCCGAGCCATCCCTTCGAGTACGAGTGGGA
>JBJHCD010000553.1:0-4167 GCA_050485845.1 Pirellulaceae bacterium
CTGCAGGAGCGTGTCATTTTCCTCTTCGGTCAGGACCGGATCACCGTAGACGGCAGACAGCATGGCCAGTGCCGACCGATAACGGCCCGACTCCAGATGGGCTTCCGCGTCGCGTTTGACGCTGGAGAACCGAGTCGGTGCGATCGAGGCGGAACCTCGGGGAGAGGACTCTTGAGTTGCTTTTGAGTCACTGGAGGCTTGGTAGTCGTCCTCCTCTTGATCGCGCGGCGTGCTGTAATAGCTGGAGGGACCACCATACCGAGAATTGGGAGCGGCGGCATACCGGTCCGAGGAGACCGCATTTCGACGTGAATCGTGGTCCTCGTCGTCGTCGGCCTCGTCGTCTTGATCATGGTTCGCCAGGGAGTCTTCCTTCCGATAGCCGGCGGGATCTTCGTCCGAGTCCGAATCATCCCACTCGTCCTCCTCGGAATCGCCGCCGCGAAAGCGATCCTCATCGTCGGAGCGGGAACGGCTTCCCTGCGAGGCCGAGTAGGTGGAGGCCTGGAGCGTATCTACCGGAGGTTTCCGAGGGGGCTGCAGATAAGCAGGATCGCCTCGATCTCCCGAGGAATCGTCTTCTCGGTCCGCCATCGAGGAGGGAGTCCGGTTCGTCCGTGGATTACGAATCACCTCGTCGTCGCCGCTGTTCACCGTGCGGGGTGTTCGAGCGACACTGGAGGGAGATGCACTAGAGAGGTCGGCTTCGAAGTTATCGAAACCGGTGTCGATGTCGGGAGGTGCGAGAAAATCGTCACCCTCGGTGAGGCCGGCGACATCGAGCGGCGGGCCGACCGACTCCTTGTTGAGGGTAACGTAAACCCCATAGAGGATCGCCAAGAGCAGGGCAACGACAACCGCGGTTTTGATGGTATCCATCGATGGTCCTCCGTGACGGCAAACCGTTACTCCCGTGTTCCATCACGGGATGCCTCCTGTCGGATCCGAACCATCCCTTTTGTACTTCCCGTTGCCCCTTGCGACGTTGTTGCTGGGTCTGTCAGAATCGGGGGGGGAAGTCCAATACGATGGGAATGAGGATCCAGGGACTGGCCGGCTACGTCTCCGATGAAAATGACTGACAAGACAAAAGGTAAAGTGGTTTGTGATGGTGAACAGGATGTGGAATCAGGACGATGAGGATGCTTACGATACGTACGAGGAAGACTCGATGGAGGATCAGGACGATGAAATCCCCTGCCCTCATTGTGGTCGTTCCATCTACGATGACGCAGTGCAATGCCCCTATTGTCATCTCTACGTGGAGGGGAGTTCCGCAGTAACCCCTCCCTGGTCAATCTGGCCTCGACTGTTTCAGCTGGCGGCGATCCTCCTGATCCTGATCTTCCTGGGGCCTGCCGTGTTCATGCTGTGGATGATCTTCCAGCGTGGACTTCCTTGACCGCGACGAAGCCTCACGTTGGAGAGCCACTAACAAAGCAGCCTTCCGCAAAGTTCTCGGTCGCCGTCTCTTCCTCGTCCACCCAGGATCCTAAGACAATCGGTCCATCCTGGCCAGATCAATTCCGCGAAAAGATCTCTTCGATTCCCCGGAATCTTCGATTTCTCAATTCCTCAATTCGCCAACCTACGGACTCACCGCGGGCGACGAGTATCTCGAGGAACTTTTCTGGTAATGTCCAAGGGCTCAATCTCGTGGCTCCCGCCGTGATGCGCCATCGTCTCCCGCGGTCAATTCAAGTAGCTGGTAGTTCGTGTCGAAGCTGATCGCCACCACTCGCCATGTCGTACCGCTGGAACCGGGTGTTGGAGGTCGGTAAAAGGTGAACCGCCAAACCACGGGAAACTGGTCGGTCTTGTACAGATAGGTCAGCATGACCAAGTCTCGCCCGACCGTGCGACTGGCCACCCGCTCTGATTCCAGGTACAGCCCATAGCGACTTGAGAACTGTTCCACCTGCTCGATCAACCTGGTCGTGTTCGTCTGCTGCTCGAGCGGCCCCCCTTCCACCATTTGCTCCACCGCGCGTCGAGCCGTTGTCCGCTCACCCAACGCTCCCAAAAAAGTCGTCACTCGTTCCTGCAGAGTAGTCATGGTCGCGGCGTCGGGGGCCTGCTGGGTCTGAGTTGTCTGGGCCTGAGTTGTCTGAGCCTGACTTGTCTGGGCCTGGATTGAAGTAGAGGCCAGGACGAGTCCAAGCAAGAGGCCGAAAAGCCCGCGGCGGAACGAGGGGAGAATGAATACCGAAACGGTCGGGTACGTCATGTTCAACCTCTGCCCGTGGGAGGGGTTCGCGAGTCGAGGACGAATGGAGGCTCAGGTGCTCGCCCCCTGGAATGGCTGGGACGGAGATGGATGCAAGGTCGCTTCGATCACCGAGCGGATCTCGGCGGCGAGAAAGAAGGAGCCGGTCACACAGATCAGATCCGCGGACGTCGCGCTGGGCCAAACCGCCTGCCAGCTCGATTCCGGGTCGGGCACGATGCGAATCGACTCGGGAAATCCCGTGGTTCGAGAAGTCTCTGGCTCCAGGGCCCGCCATAACTGCTCGGCGGGTACAGCTCGAGGATTGTTGCGATACTCGGTCAGCACGACTTCGTGAAAGTAGGGGGCGATTGCGCGCAGCATTCCGACGGCATCCTTGTCTTGGCTGGCGGCGAAAATCAGGTTCCGGCGACGCGAGGGGAATTGCTCCCGCAGTACCTCGGTCAAGGCCTGAATCGAATCCAGGTTGTGAGCGACATCCAGGATCACGGTGGGGTCGCGACGAAGGATCTCGATACGAGCGGGGCAGCGAACCTCGGCCAAGCCCTCTCGCATCGCCGTGGACGGAATCGGCCAACCCATTTCTCTCATTCGCTGCACGATCGCCAGCCCCACCGCCGCGTTGCGAACTTGATGATCGCCCAAGAGCCCCAGTTGCAGGGAGTCCAAGCGGCTGGAGGAGTTTCGCGATTCCCAGTAGTTCATGACGGTCACCGGAATCGCCGTCGAAGTGGTACGAGGGAGTCGGCCGTTCTCGGGCTGGTTGGCGAGGTTGTCACCGACCATGGCATCCGTCCTGTCGGGGAACTCATCCTTTGCGACCACTCGGCAGGCCCCGAAATCGGTGTCGAGATTCCACAAGGGGGCCTCCCGCTGCTGGGCAATCGAGGTGATTTCCCGTCGTGGCTCGGCCGCCGTCACTCCACTGATCACCGGGACGCCCGGCTTGATGATGCCCGCTTTCTCTCGAGCGATTTTGGCCAGCGTGTTTCCCAATTGCTTGGTGTGGTCCAGGCTGATGCTGGTGATGGCCGTCACCAGGGGCCGGCAGATGTTGGTTGAATCGAGTCGGCCGCCGAGCCCGACTTCGACGACCGCGACGTCGACCTGGGATTGAGCGAAGTGGCGGAAGGCCATGGCCGTGGTAATTTCGAAGAAGGTCGGACCCCGCTCCCCCAATTTGGCTTGGGTATCCATCCGCTCGACCGGTCCTCGCACCGATTCAATCAATCCGGACAACTCGTCTTCGCCGCACGGCCTGCCACCCACGACAAATCGTTCCTCAAGCCGCTCCAGGTGCGGTGAAGTATACAGGCCGACTCGATATCCCGCCCGACCGAGCATGGACGCGACCAGGGTGGCGGTGGAGCCTTTCCCTTTCGTCCCGGCGATGTGAATGATGGGATAGCGGTCTTGTGGGTTCCCCAAGTGGTGCATCAGCTGATGCATTCGTTCGAGACGAAAACTGGGCGAGCGATAGGGGATATTGGATCCCCGTTCGTAATTGATCCGGTCGAACAGAAAGGCCCGCGACCGAGCGGAAGCGACGAATTCTGGCGAGTTGGTAGGATCCATGGGCGCCTGGGGCGAGAAGGGGCGTGGACTTGTAAGCAGTGTACCGATCGGGGCCGCCCTTGTCGCGGGGCGATGGCCGGGAATGAAGGTCTCCCCAGACAGGGTGGTTTTGGCGAGTTGATTTGTTGGGAAGTGCCGTTCGGCGATCGGCCGGTCGTGCTGGGAGGCCGAAACCGCTCGGCGGTACTGCGAACTGCTGCACGCGGTACAAACGCGATACAAACGCGGTACAACCGGATACATGCGATACAACCGGAACGTACCCTGGCAAGTAGGGCTCGGTCCCTCACCGGGATCCTTGCAGCTACCAGAGGAGCCATCTATAGTGAATCCGAGGTCGGTCGGTCTTGCTGGGCCGCCAGGGA
>JBJHCD010000553.1:4177-4775 GCA_050485845.1 Pirellulaceae bacterium
GGATGGTGGTCTGTCGTGAGTGTTTCTCTCGAAACTTTACGGATGCTGCCTGAGAGTGCGGCGTCTTTTTCGGCGAGAGCGAACCGCCTCCCGATCCGCATCGTAGAGACGAGTGCACTAATCCCTATATTTCCCGTATTTCCCGTTTGGCTATTCGGTTCGCGGGGGTTTTGATGATTTGAGGTGGATGGCCGGTTCAGGACGAGGGTCCGCCAGTCACGCGACGCACGGCCGGGGCGAGGAAATTTCCTTTATCATGTCCGCTCTTCCGCGGATTCTCACTCGGCCAACTGACGCGTCTGCTCAAATCGTTCCTTCCCTGCGTGGTCCCTGGAGAAACTCGATGGATGCCTCTACCCTCACGTCCCCCACTAGTCCCGCGGTAACACCGACAGGCAACGAGTCGGATGTCGTCATCGAAACACGAAACCTCACCAAGGTCTACCGCGACTTCTGGGGGCGGCCCAAGGTACGTGCGCTCAATTCGCTCAGTCTGGACGTCAAACGAGGCGAGATTTTCGGACTACTCGGTCCGAACGGTTCTGGCAAAACAACGACGCTCAAGCTGTTGCTTGGGCTCCTGTTTCCAACCGAAGGT
>JBJHCD010000554.1:0-4773 GCA_050485845.1 Pirellulaceae bacterium
GCATTCCCGGCCGTCCCGTCGGCGACGGGCCCGACGGCCATTCGCTCTGGCCTGCCTTCATGAACGTGCCCAACGAGTTCCTGGAAGCCTATTTCCCGCTTCGCATCGTCACCTACGAGACGATTCCCGATTCGGGGTCGTTGGACGGAGCCCTGTCGGCGGCGGATGGGACTCGATTTCGCTTCAATCTTTTCCGAAGGCAGGGAGACCTGTCGATTGCCTTGCGCCGACTCGAGGATCGCTTTCGGACACTCGACGAACTCGGCATGCCCGACAGCCTGTACGAACTCTGTGACCTTCCCGACGGGCTGGTACTGGTGGCCGGACCGACGGGGGCGGGGAAAAGCACGACACTGGCCACGATGATCGATCGCATCAACCAGTCGCGCCGTTGCCATTTGATTACGATTGAGGACCCGATCGAATATCTGCATCGGCCCAGGTTGAGCCTGGTGAATCAGCGGCAAGTCGGGACCGACACGGAAAGTTTTCACGAGGCGCTGGTGGCCGCGATGCGGCAGGACCCCGACGTGATTCTGGTCGGTGAAATTCGGGACCTGGCCACGATCCGCACGGCGATTACCGCCGCCGAAACCGGCCACCTGGTATTCACCACCGTCCACGCGGGTGATTGCATCGGGGCGATTGAGCGGTTGATATCCGTTTTTCCGGCGGACGAGCAGCAGGGGATGCGGCGGCAATTGGCGCTGGTGCTGCGGGCCATTGTGACGCAGCACTTGATCGTGGCCGATGGGCCGGGGGATCGTCCCGCAAGTCAGCCGGACCAAAACGGCCAGGTACCGCGTCGGCGACGCGTCGTCACCAGCGAAATCCTCCGCACCAGTTCGGCCGTGGCGAACTTGATTGCCACGGGCAAGAGCAACCAGATCTATTCCTCCATGGAAGCGGGAGGGGCACAGGGGATGCAGACGCTCGAAGAGGATCTAGCTCGCCTGCTGGACGCAGGCCGAATCAGCCTTACCACCGCGATGGCACTCTGCCGGAATCCCAAAGTCCTGCGTGATCGTTCCAGCCGCATGAAGAACTCCCGAGTTCCGACTTCGCCAAGGGTCCAAAGAGGAGGGAGGGGAGTCTCGCGATGAGCACGGGTGGAAGCGCAGACACGTTGAACTTGCTGAACATGGATCAGGTCCGAGTGGATCCGGCCTGGGCATTGCGGGTTCCGGCGTCCTTGGCGGTGCGGCGGCAGGTCCTCCCCTTCGTGGCGATCGAGGGAACGGTGCATGTCGCCTGCTCGAACGTGCACGACTTGACGGCACTTCAAGCGGTCGAGCGGTTCGTGGGCCGGCCCATTCGCCCCGAGCCGGCCGATCCGCAGTCGTTGCAGCGAGCCCTGAATCGCATCTTCGGCTCGCTCCGTACCGGTCGTGGTGGTGAGTCGGCGCCGGTTCGGATTCGCTTGGGGGATCCCCGAGCGGCGGCCGATCCGGATTCCCGTGACGCGGTGGCTCTGTGCGACGAGCTGATGTACGCGGCCCTTGTCCGGCAGGCCTCGGATATTCACATCGATCCGGCACGGGAGTCGGTTCGGATTCGCTTTCGCGTGGATGGCGTGCTGGAGAATTATCGCCAGCTTCCGATTGAGGCCAGTGGCGGCGTGGTCAGTCGGCTCAAGGTGTTGGCCGGGATGGACATTGCCGAGAAACGGGCGCCGCAGGATGGACGGTTCACTCACGAGTCAGGCCCGGAGAATCAGCAGGTCGACGTTCGCGTGGCGACGCTTCCGACGCGGCATGGCGAAAAAATGACCTTGCGACTGCTGGCATTGCAGACTGAATCGCTGACGGTCGAGCGTCTGGGAATGAACCGCGACGTGCTGACGGTTTTCGAACAGTGTATTCAGATGCCTCATGGCTTGATTCTGCTGACCGGACCGACGGGAAGCGGCAAGACAACCACGCTGTACGCCGCCCTGCGGCAACTACTGACGCATGGCGACCAGAATGTGGTCACCATCGAGGACCCGATCGAGTATGAGATCGCAGGAGTCTCCCAGGTGGAGGTCGATTCGGCCGACAAGGTGAACTTCGGCAAGGCACTGCGCAGTATTCTGCGGCATGATCCGGACGTCGTCATGATTGGGGAGATTCGGGACCGCGACACGGCGGACGTGGCGATCAAGGCCTCGCTTACCGGCCATCTCGTCTTCAGCACTCTGCATACGAATTCCGCGGCCAGCGTGGTAACTCGGCTGCAAGACATGGGAGTCGAGCGATATCTGATTGCCGCCACGCTGCGGCTCGCGATCGCTCAGCGATTGGTGCGGAGGCTTTGTCCACGCTGCCGCACGCCTCGGGAACTGACCGTGACCGAGGCGGGCTTGCTGCAGTTGCCCGACGAGGTGGGCAAAACGGTGTATGGCCCCCGGGGGTGCATCTACTGCGCCAATCGCGGCTATGCCGGACGCCTCGGACTCTTCGAAATGCTCGCTTGCGACGAGGCGATGGCTCGTCGCGTGGCGGAGGGGTGCGAGGAGGGGGAAATCGTGGCCATGATGCGTCAGCGTAATGCCCGCACCTTGCTGGGAGATGCCGCCGAAAAATGCTTCTCGGGAGAGACCAGTGTCGAGGAGGTGCTGGCGGCCGTTACCGTTTGGTGATGGGCTGCCGGGGCCTCGAGGATTCCACAAGGGAATAACCCGCCATGACCGCATTCCGATATGAAGCGCGTGACCAGCGCGGGCAGTTGCAACAGGGGATTGTCGAGTCAGGCACCGCATCGGGGTTGGCGGCCTCGCTCCGGGAACGCGGATGGTTGGTGCTGGATGTCCAGCGCGAGGAACCGGCCGGCGATGGTGCCGGCATGCGGCTGGCCGACTGGAATCCGTTTCTGCACCTCCCCCCTCGCTCGCTCGACATCGAACTCTCGCTACAACAACTGGCGGTGATGTTGCGGGGAGGTCTGACGCTGTTGTCGGCTTTGGAGACGTTGGTCGAGCAGTCCCAGAAACGGACGATGCAGCGAGTTTGGCGGGAGGTCTCCGGTTCCATCCAGGAAGGGGCCAGTCTGGCGGAGGCGATGAGCCATCACCGTTGTTTTTCACGGCTGGTCATTCAGTTGACTCGAGTGGGCGAACAGACGGGGAATCTCGAGCAGGTTCTAGTTCGAGCGGCGGATATTCTGGCCAACCGGCGTCAAACTCGGACCAGCCTCATGACGGCGGCCGCCTACCCGAGCATTGTTCTGGTGTCGGCATTGGGCGTGAGTGGATTCATGGTGGTGAGCGTTATTCCGAAATTGCAGGTTTTTCTGACGGCCTTGGGGCGCAAGCTCCCCGCGATGACTCAGTTTCTGGTCGACCTGGGAGCCTGGATTCAGACGTATGGAATGCAGACTCTGCTGGTTCTGGGGGCTTTGTTGACCGCGTTGATTGCGACGTATCTCTGGCCCCCTGGCCGATATTTCTTGGATCGGCTGGTGCTGCGGATTCCCGTGGTGGGAAACCTGCTTCGAGTGGCCGCGACGGCAATGTTTGCTCGCAGCGTGGCGACTTTGATTCGCAGCGGTGTCACGCTGTTGGAGGGATTGAGGACGGTGGAGCAATTGCATCAGAATCGGTATTTGCGAGAGCAGGTGATGATGGCTCGCGATGCCGTGATGCGGGGTCAGAGTCTGGCGCAACCACTTGCTTCACGAGCCGCCTTCATGCCGATGTTGGCCGCCATGGTCGCGGTAGGCGAATCAACCGGAACTTTGGATGATGTCTTGGATGAAGTGGCGGAATTTCACGATGAACGATTGAGGACGGCGATTCGGCAGTTCAGCGTGATTATCGAACCGGTGATCATCGTGGTGGTCGGCAGCATCGTCGGTTTCGTTTACATCTCTTTCTTCCTGGCCATGTTCAGTGCCGCCGGAGCCGTGCGATGACTCCATCCGATTCGTTCATGCATTCGGGTCCGATTGCTGGTGTCGTCATGCTGATTGCACTTGCAGTGAGCCCGGACTGGAGTGAATTTCAGGCACGGGGCGAGGAGCGCGGCGACCGAGGAGGTGCCGAACGACTTGAGGTCCGCAGCTATCTGGGCGAGCCGACTCGGATTCCCAGGACGCGGAGGGTGAGCGAAAGTGCCTGGCTGAGAATGGTTCAGAACGCCATCCAGCCTGGAACCGGAGGCGAGCCTCCTCCAACACGTTCCGAATTGGGCGAGCCCGACGAACCGGTAGTGCCTGAAGTGCCGCTCGAGCCATCCCCGCAGGTTTTCCCGTTTCCCGGCGCCCCATGGGATTACTCTTCACCTCGCGAGGAGTGGGAGTCGGACGAAGAGCCGGAAGACGATCCGACTCGTCCAAGTCCATCGCTCCGCGAGGTGCTCGAGGCCGAGGCGGAGCCCCCCGTTGCGCCAGGAGTCACGCGGTCGCCGCAAGTGGAGATCCCCGAGATTCAGGTGAAGGCTCGAGTAGTCATGGACTCCCAGGTCGAAGCGGTCTTGGAGGTGGATGGCCGGCTACTGCGGGTGGTGGAGGGGGATGAGCTGCAGATACGTGGAGCGCGTGGTGGGCTGGTTCGACTGCATGTCAAGGAGATCCATGAGCGAGGAGTTCGCCTGCAGTTTCCTCCACTACCTGGAGTCGTCAGTTTCTGAGTGCTTCATCTGAGCGGTTCTTCGTGTCGTTTTTTTCTGGGAGCCAAGCCGGACTGGCCCTGTTGAAATCGGATGCCGATAATTTCGCCCGAGTGTTCTTCTACTGCTCTTGAGGAAATCGCGTTCGTCCGTTCTGTGCGACCCACACCATCTCGTACTCTTACTC
>JBJHCD010000555.1:0-4772 GCA_050485845.1 Pirellulaceae bacterium
AGGCGGAAGTTCTCCGCAGTCACGCGGAACTTGAAAACTATCGCAAACGGGCTCGGCGAGACATGGAGGAGGAACGGCGGTATGCCTGCCTCCCCTTGATGCGCGATCTGCTTCCCGTGATGGATAACCTGAACCGGGCCCTGGCCCATGCCGCTCAGGCTGGTGAATCCGAGGCGTTGCTCTCTGGTGTCCGGATGGTTGTCCAGGAATTAGCAAGTACACTGGAGAAACACCACTGCCGCCTTGTCGAAGCAGAGGGAGTTCCATTTGATCCGAATTACCATGAAGCCATCGGCCAGCAGCCGAGCACCGAAGTGGAGGCGGGGCATGTCGCTCATGTGGTGACCGATGGTTATCGACTGCACGACCGCGTGATTCGCCCCTCCCAGGTCCTGGTTTCCATGGGGGCTCCTGATCCTACCACCGAGAATGCTTCTTCGAAGGAATGAATGACGATGCCGACCTACGATTACGAATGCGATGCCTGCGGACATACGTTTGATCTGTTCCAGTCGATCAGCGAGCCGAAAAAGCGGAAATGTCCCGCCTGTGGCAAGAACAAGCTCCGCCGACTCTTCGGTGCCGGCTCGGCCGTGGTCTTCAAGGGGAGCGGATTCTATCAGACCGATTATCGAAGCGACTCGTACAAAAAGGCGGCTGCGGCCGACAAACCGAGTTCCGACGGAGGGAGCAAGTCGAGCGGCGGGAGCGAAAGCAAGAGCAGCAGTTCCAGTTCGTCCGCGAGTTCCTCGTCCGCCACGGCCAAGTCTAGCGATTAACCTCCATCATGGTCCGGCCCAAATGCCCTACGTGTGGCGAGCCCATTGATCCGCGGGCAACCCCCGCCATGCCCTTTTGCAGCGAACGTTGTCGGCTGATCGACTTGGGGCGCTGGCTCAACGAGGAGGTCGGCCTCCCCGTGGAGGAGTCCGAGGACGAAGAGGTCACCGGCTACGATTTGGACGACGATCCGGAAGTCAGGAATTGAGAGCATTGCCATGACGGAACACCAGCCCGCCTTGCGCCGAATCGCCTGGCAGGAAGTCTTTCCCTGGTTCCTGATCTTCCGCTGCTGGGGATTGGCGGTTTCCGGGCCGATCTGGCTGGTGGCGACCGTGGGAGCACTGCTGGGACCGATTGGTTTCTGGTTGGGCGGATATCTCTTCCTCTCGGCCGAGGCGCGGGAGGCGCGACAGCAACAGGCCGAGTTGGTCCGATTGGTGGAGAATCTGGCGGGCCCCTACGCCCTGCCTCGGTCGTTTTCCGAGTTGCTGCTTCCGGCCACTTCGGGAGGAGGCGTGGTCGTCCAGCGGTTTCTCGAAGGATGGCAGTATCTGATCGCGCCTCCAGGGGGCTGGAATGAAGCGGCCCATGTCGTCTTCGGCGGACTCTGGATGCTGGTGATCTGGGGGTTCGCGGCGGGGATCATCACGCGTGCCGCCGTCATGCGGCTAGGTTGCGATCGCCACACGACCATCCCCGTCAATTTCCGATTCGTGCTGAATCGCTGGCGATCCTACTTCGCCGCCCCCCTGCTTCCCCTGGCCCCTCTGCTGCTCGGCTGCATGGCTCTTGCGTTCTTGGGCTGGATCGGCGGCAGCGGCATCGGACTCTTACTGGTCGGCCTGCTCTGGCCGCTGGTCCTGGTCATGGGGTGCATCCTGACCATCTTGCTGGTCGGCGTCGCTCTCGGCTGGCCGTTCATGTGGGTGGCCCTGGGGGCCGAAACCGACGCCGATGCATTCGAGGCGGTTAGTCGAGGTTACACGTACGCGCTGCAGCGCCCCCTGCGGCTCATCGGCTATGTGAGCGTGGCGGTTCTCGTCGGGCTCGTCGGGTGGATCGTCGTGTATCACCTGAGCGAGATCTTGATCGCCTTTATCTCCGGTCGCCTCCCCTCTCGCGTTTTTGTCGCAGCGGAGGAAACCGAGCCCGTCGGCCTGATGTTCCGCTGGGGAGCCGGCCTGATCCATCTCGGAAATGGGCTGGTCCGCTCCGTGGCTCAAGCTTACGGCTACAGCTTCTTCTTTTGTGCTGCCGCCGCAGCCTACCTGCTGCTCCGAAAAGACATCGACGAAGCTCCCATCGACCAGATTCATGACGACCAGGACGATGACCAATCGCTTCAGCTGCCACCTCTGCCAGACGATCTCCGGTCAGTGACTTCCGCCGGCATGGCCGACACCTCAGCTTCCTCGGAAAACGCTCACTCGGAAAGTGCCCACTCGGAAAGTACCCACTCGGAAAGCGCTCTCTCGGAAAGTACCCCCTCGAGTCAGTCGGAATCGGAGACGTCCCAGCTCGAACCGCCGGAACCTGAGGCTCCAGGGGAGAATCGCGAATCAGCGCCGGGAGAGAGGGCCCCGAGTGGTGAGGTGCCCCATGAACATGCACGCCCCTCCGGCAATGATGACCGGGGGGATGGTCCGGAATCGTCCGAGAAGGAGAGAAACCGATGAGTTCCGCCTTGGTGCTCTCACCCGACTTGATGGCCGTCTCCAGTATCTCCAGCGCGGCGCGACAGGCCGGTTGGACCTTGCAGACCATCCTGCAGCCGGCGGAAATGCTAGAGAAGGGGACGGCGGATCTGGCGATCGTGATTCTGGACCTGACCGCGATTCGGCACCCCCTTTCCGAGATCGTCCAGCAGGCTCGCCTCGTTGCCCCCGGAGTCTCGGTGATTGCCTTCGGACCGCATGTCCAGGAGGATGCTCTGCGGGAGGCGGCCGACGCGGGATGCGACCTCGTTTGCACGCGAGGCGATTTCATGCGACGGCTCAGCACGCTCTTCCCGCCGCTTGAAGGTTAGGACTCTTCCCGGAGAGGGAGTCCGCTACTGGGAATCGCCGCCAAGGACATGGCCGACGTTCGGAATGCTCCGAGCTCTTCCTCAGACCGCTTCCTTCCCGGACCGGCCATCACTAATGCGGATGGACTCCTCGACCGGGAGCACGAAGATCTTCCCGTCGCCGATGTTCCCTTCGGGCCCGGTCACCGCGACATCGAGAATCGTGTTGATCGTCCGGTCCAGGAAGTCGTCATTGACCACGATTTCCAAAATCGCCTTGCGGTGCATGCGGGGTTTGTACTGGATTCCGCGATACATTTCCGTCTGCCCCATTTGTCGAGCAAACCCCTGACCATCACAGATCGTCAATCGGGCGACTTCCAGCTTGGCCAAGGCTTCTCGAACCGTCTCGGTCTTCGTAGGCTGGATGATGGCGACAATCAATTTCATTGCCCTGGGGAGCTCCGCTCGTAGGAGGTAACGCGGGATTTCGCGATGTGAACCTGATCTCTCGATCCGTCGACTTCGGTCAACCTGCATCCTACCGCATCGGGCAAGCCCGGAGAATATGGCGAGCGGCGCAAACAATGGGGATTACGAGGGTGGCGAGTAAGAATTTCGTGAGGGGAAACACCAACGATGGCCCGCTTCCACCGCCACCGGTGGTGAATGCCTTTCCCGTGCTCAGCGATTTGCAACAGCATCGCTACCTCGGCAACGCCGGGGGATTCAGCGGAGCCGCGCTCTGGTCTCTTCAGGCGTCCGAGCGGTGGTTCTGTCTTCGGCAGTGGCCCGAGCATCATCCCGATCCGGAACGACTGGCTCGGCTCCACAGCCTGCTCCTTCATGTTGTCCGCGAGGGCTTTTCGCTTGTCCCCGTCCCGCTGGTCACCCGAACTGGAGGAACTTGGTGGTCAAGCGAAGGAAGGCTCTGGGAACTCACCCCCTGGCTCCCAGGCAAAGCCGATTTCCGGGAAGCTCCCAGTTCACGAAAACTTGCCGCCGCCCTCCAAGCACTCGCCCGCTTCCATCAAGCGGCGGGTTCATTTCAGCAGCCCGTCCTCTCCCCATCGCCGGCGATACGGAGCCGAGCGGAGCAGTTGGCTCGGTTTGCCCGCCGCGACCTCCCCTTGTTGCCGCACGCCATGGAACGTGTCCGGAATGCTTGGCCCGAGTTCTTCCGGAGGGCCGACCAACTGCTGGACCAACTACTCCCCCACCTGTCGGATGTCGAGCGGGAATTGCTCTCTTGGCAAGATCGCCCCCTCCCACTTCAGTACGTCCTGCGGGACATCTGGCATGATCACGTCCTGTTTGAGAATTCCGAGGTGTCCGGAATCGTGGACTTTGGAGCCGTCCGAGTCGAAGCGCGGTCTGGCGATATCGCTCGACTCCTGGGAAGTCTGGTCGGAAACGACCAGCGGGGATGGAGTGCCGGCTTGGAGGCCTATGAGTCGGTCCAGCCCCTCACCGAGGTGGAACGACAATTGATCGCGGTTTTCGATCGGAGCGGCCTGCTGTTGGCCGGCATTTCGTGGTTGGTCTGGATTGCATTGGAGGGGCGACGTTTCGAGGATCCCTCCCGCGTGCTTTCTCGGATGGACGACATCCTGCTGCGTCTTGAGGACTCCGGTCCGAATGGTGCTCCGTTGACCCTGTTCGACTTGGGGCGGTAGAATAAAGCCACCAAACGCGTCGTGGTTCAATTTTACTTCTGGGACTTGAGTTTCATGGATCGATTTTCGCTGCGCCAATTCACTCCACCCCTCTCGCATGGGTTGCCGGTTCGTGGCGCGAATTTCGTCACTCGGTGGGTGCTGCTTCTTAGCGTCATTGCCGGTCTGACCGCCGCGGGCCTCGCGAACCGGGCCGTTCATGCTCAGCCGGCCGATTCACCAGCCACGACGAATGACGAGTCTCCTCGACTGAGCTTCGGTTCCGAATTCGCCATCGGACTGGGGCAAGGGGGGGGCGGGAGCGAAAA
>JBJHCD010000556.1:0-4771 GCA_050485845.1 Pirellulaceae bacterium
TACGCCGCTCGGGCCGGTGCAGGCGAAGCGAAGGACGCCAGTCGGATCGGATCATCGATCCAGGGACATCATGGCGCTGACGCCCCACGGCCTTGATCGTGATGGCGGTGGCCAGTACGGCCGCGGCCAGCAGCACCGTGTACTGGTGCCACGCCAGATCGAAGTACCCCGGTTTGCCCATCGCAAGTAGGAAGGGGTCCGGGTCGCGGTGCTGGACGTGAAATACGACCAGTGCCAACACGCAGCCACAGGCGGTGGCGATGACGGCAATCCTCTTTCCCGCCATCGTGGCCGCCGACCAGGTGGCCGCGACAAGACAGCAGGTGAGGACGGCAACCCAGACGGCGGGGCCCGCCAGCGGAAACGAACCGAACAAAAGCAGGCGGAATAGGGCAGCCGGAATCAGGAAGGAGGCAGCGGCCGTCGCGATGAGAAACAGCATCGGAACGACCACCAGCGCAAAGGTCGTGGCCGGCCGAGTGAAGCCGAGCCGGAAGCTGAATCCGCTCTGGCGACTATCGAACTCGCCAAGCCAAGTGAAGGAGAAGATGCTCGTGAGGCCCAGGAGCATCACGGCGATGCCCCGGATGACCTGCCACTGCGTCTCGTTAAGCTCGGCGAACAGCCAGAGAAGGATGACCAGGGCCGACTGCGCGGAGACGCGGACGAGCAACTCGGCGCGGCTCGTCCGCCAGAGTTCCCAAAGCATTGCCTGAAGCGGAGTCTTCATCGCGGGCTCCTCGAGTCCGTGATTGCATGGCGGCCGGCACGGGCGACGAAGATTTCCTGCAGCGAGGCATGGCGGGAATGAGTGACCTCGCCGCCGATTGCCCGGAGCGACTCATGGATGGTACGGCCACCCCCGTTACCAACGATCGACCACGCGTTACCCAGCCGTTCGGCCGAGAGGATGCCGTCGATTGCCGTCAGGTCCTGGAGCATGCCGGGAAAACGAACGGTCAGCAGATGATGTTGCTCTTTGATATCGTCGAGGCTCCCCTGCAGGACGAGACGGCCGCGAACGATCATGAACAGATAGTCGGACATCTGTTCGACTTCGTCGAGCAAGTGAGAGGAGAAGACCGCGGCGCGACCTTCGTCGGCGACCGTGCGGACGATCGCGTTGAGGATGTCCTTGCGGACGACGGCGTCCAGGCCGGTGGAGGGCTCGTCCAGCAGCAGCAGGTCGGGACGATGGGCGACGGCCGCCACCAGTCCTACCTGCGCTCGCATGCCCTTGGAGAGGTCCTTGACTTTTTTCGCGATGTCCAGGCCGAAGGTTCGGAGTAACTCCGAGGCGTAGTCGTCGTCCCAGTTCGGGTGCCAGGCACGGGTGTACCGCATCAATTCGTCAATGCGCATCCACTCAGGTAGCTCGCGTTCTTCGGAGAGGTAGCCGATCCGCCGCAGAACCTCGACCGGTCGTCGGACGGGATCGAGGCCGAAGACGCGGACGGAGCCCTGCCGAGCCCTGAGCAGCCCAAGTAGGTGCTTGATGAGTGTCGTTTTGCCATGACCGTTGGCCCCGACCAGGCCGTAGACATAACCGGGCTCGACGTTCAGGCTAACGCCGTCCAGGGCCCGAGTGGGGCCGAATTGCCGCGAGAGTTCACGGACTTCAACCACATTTTCCGGCACGGCTGTTCTCCTTGGAGATGGTTTTGGTCAGTGCCGCCTGGCGGTTGCGCAACAGGTCCAGAACTTCCTCGAAGGTGAAGTTCAACTGGCTGGCCTCGGCGAGCAGCGCGTCGGCCCGCTGCGTGAGGATCCGTCGCTGCTCCCTGCGAGTTAGCGGCGAGGAGGCGTCGGCGACGTAGGTCCCCGCGCCACGGCGCTTGTGGACGAGACCTTCGGCCTCCAGTTCGGCATAGGCTTTGACGATGGTGTTCGGCGTGACCAGGAGTTGCTCGGCGAGCACGCGAATTGGAAGGAGTTCAGCGCCGGCAACGAGTTGCCCGGAGGCGATGAGGTACTTGACCTGGTTGACGATCTGGCGGTAGATGGGGACGTCGTCGTGGACGGAGATCTGAATATGCACGGGAGTACCTCGAGCGAAAGTATAAGTGTGCCCATAGTGTGATACAATTTGGGACGGCTGTCAAGTTCGCGAATGAGCACCCCTTGCCCTCCTCGCCGCGCTCGTCCAGTTTGATGGGCTGGGGATCAGCTGGTTAGCGGGCCTTGCCCCGACTCGACAGGCCGCTGAAGACTTCGCGCGTTCGCGCTATGCGGGAGACGACGCCACGCGTCATGGTCTTTCATTTATCCCGAAGGGGACTTCGAAGAGTATGTTCGGCCAATTGTGGTTTTGCCGAGGAGAGGCCGGCCCCGGGGGCCATGAATGCTTGAGCGTTGATGAGCCACACCGTCTCGCCTTCATTCGCTCGCCGTCTGACTTGAGGCCGACAGAATCGTAACTGGTCCGCTACACTGCATCCGTTGCCATGAAACTGCTTGCAAATTCCCTTTCGGAGCCGTTACACTTCCGATGAGGGTACGGAATCCATGTCTCTCCAGCAAGATGCGACTGATGGATTGATTGGCAGGCGGTGACGCAACAATAGCAATTCGATCCTCCAAACCGGTAAAAATCACGTTGATCGGAAGGAATGTCGTCGATGAGTGGTCGCATTTCGAAGTCACAGATTCCCGTTCGTCATCAATCGACACTGCCGCACGAGGCTTTGGAGGCCCTCATTAAGGCGAAGAACGACATACGTGCGAACGTACCACTTCGATCCTTTGGGAATACGCGAGGTAACACTCGCATGGAAGGACCTCCGCTTCCAGGCGTGTCTCAGGGTTGCGACTACTATGAAATACAGGTCGGCAAGGCTCGGGAAGAGGACCAAAAGGGAGAGGGTGGTTCGAAGCGGCTTGTCTTGGAATTAAATTCCAAAAGCAAGCAAATCATGGAGGTATATTATACGGACGCCCACTACACAAAGTTCACATTTGTGCGCATCGTCTGAATTGCTTCAGTTGCTGCCGGGGGCAAGGTTGCGTTTCCGAGCGTGGGATTCATCAGAGGCACGGACCTAGTTGCTCGGGCGATTCGCCCGACGAGATAAACCGGACAAAGCGGCAGAGGGTCAGCAATTGCCGCTCGGCGCGCCCACCCGTCTTTGTGATGACCTCCAGCCACTGCTCGTCGCTCGGCCCAAACGGTCCCACCAGAATTCCTCCCTCGACCAGCTGCTCCCACAAAGCCGGAGGACATCGCTCCGCCGCCGCTGTAATCAAGATTCGGTCAAACGGGGCCTCTTCCGGAACTCCCTTCGCCCCATCCCCCACATAACAGCGGACATTCGCCAGCCCCATTCGCTTCAATCTCGCCGCGGCGTCTCGCGAGAGGGCCTCGTGACGCTCCACCGTGATTACTTCCCGAGCCAACTGAGCCAACACGGCCGACTGGTAACCACTTCCCGTCCCGATCTCCAGTACTCGCTCGGCCCCTGTCAACCGCAACGCTTCCGTCATGCAGGCGACCATGTATGGCTGACTGATCGTCTGTTCGCAGTCAATCGGCAAGGCCCGATCCGCATAGGCCAACTCGCGAAGTTCGTCCGCGATGAACCATTCCCGAGGTGTCCGAGCCATCACGTCCAAGACGCGAGGATCTCGAATCTCTCGGTGGGCCAACTGGTCTCGCACCATCCGCTTTCGCTCGTCACCCAATCCACTCATTCGCCATTCGCCCCGGGTGATTCCAGCCGTGCCGCCCCTGTCGGACGCCAGTCCACCAAGTGGACCTCCACTCTCGCAAAGCCACGAAAATCATTGATCACGGGTGAAAAGGCAATATCCATCGGCTCGGACTGATGCTTCTCCAGTTCCGGTATCCACTCCGCCTGTCCAAAGGCAACGCCGCGTAGCGAGACAGAATGCTGCTCAAGCCGTGCCGTGAGATGCCGGTCTCCTCCTCCCATGGTCCGAGGTGGTTCGGCCAAACGGACTCCGGAGGCACAGAGGACCGGTCGGCGATTCCCTTCGCCGAAAGGCGAAAGCATCTCAATCTGACGCACGGTCTTCGTGGTGAGTTGGCTGAGCGGTGTTTCGGCGTCAATCCGCACCTCGGCAATCCGATCGGCCGCCGTGGTGCTCGACCGGACAAAGTCGCAAAAGGCTTCCCGAAACGGCTCGATCTGCTTCGGGTCAATCTTCAGGCCCGCTGCTGCCGCGTGGCCTCCATGCGAAATCAACAACTCGCCACAGGCCGCCAACGCGCGGTGCAATTCAACTCCGCAAGCCGTGCGAGCCGACCCGAGCCCAGGGCGGATTCCGGCTTCATCCTCCCCGATCACGACCACCGGGACATGATACTTGCTGGCCAAACGCCCCGCCACGATTCCAATGACCCCCGGATGCCAGCCTTCGCCCGCCAGTACCAAGGCGCCATCCCGCCGAGGATCAAAACGCTCCTTGATCTGTTTGCCCGCGAGTTGCAAAATGCCCCGTTCCAAGCGGTCCCGAGTGACATTCAGCTCGTGAATGTACTCGGCCAACTGAGTGGCCCGTTCCGGTGACGTGGTGGTCAGCAGTTCCACCCCGAGCGGAGCTTGGCCGAGCCGGCCGGCCGCGTTCAGCCGGGGCCCCAGGACAAAGGCAATGTCCTCGCTCGTGAGACTCGGCCTCTTGTCCAGGCCGGTGACCCGCATCAACTCGGCCACCCCGAGCACGGGATGGGCTCGAAGGCTGTTCAGGCCGTGCCGCACCAGGAGGCGATTTTCATCCCGCAGCGGAACCACGTCCGCCACCGTGCCGATCGCGG
>JBJHCD010000557.1:0-4754 GCA_050485845.1 Pirellulaceae bacterium
GGCCAGCGGGAGGTCCAGGGCCGACCTTCGGGAGTTTCCCAAAGCTGGCGCGGGTCGAACTGTTCCAGTGAGACTCGGAGCCCCAATTCTTGCCAGAGGACCGTTTGAGCCGAGGGACTGATGGCCAGGTGGACGTCTCGACCCGATTGGAGCAATACCTCGAGCAGGCGAACGGCGTAGGGGGCGCCGCTGGCGCCGGTCATCGCCAAGACCACGGGGCGAGGAGGCAAGTCTGTCCTGCGATCCGCTGCCATGTGATCTGATGTCATGCGACTCTCTGTCATGCGACCCTCTCCCCCGAGCGCCTTGGCTCGTCTTGTAAACGGTCCGGCTTCTGACCGACGTATAGCGTGGCGACGCCGAATGTCAGGGGGTAGAGACGCGTCCGCGATAATCCAGCCTGCTCCATTCGAGCCAGGAGGGCTTGGCCCGAGGGGAATTCTCCCACGCTCTCCGGGAGGTAGTTGTAGGCGGACTGATCGTTCTTGGCGAGCCACTGCCCGAGTCGCGGGAGGACGTGGCGGAAGTAGAGTCCGTAGACGAAGGCAAATGGCTGCCAACGGGGTTGGGAGAACTCCAGCACGGCCACCGAACCGCCCGGCTGACAAACTCGAGCCATTTCCCGCAGGCCCAGGTCGGTATCGGCGACATTCCGCAGGCCGAAGGCGACCGAAACGACCGCGAATGTGTCGTCGGAAAAAGGAAGTTGCTGGGCGTCGGCCTCCTGGAAGGAAATATTCTCCAACTGCCGTCGATCCCGTTTTTGCTCGGCAATTTCCAGCATTTCCGGGCAAAAGTCGGTGCCGATGATCTCCCTGGACGAATTGACTTGACGACGAAAAGCGAACGCCAAGTCCCCTGTTCCCGTACAGACGTCGAGAATTGGGCCCGAAGCGGTCGGCCGCAGTAGTCGGGCCGTCCGCCACCGCCAATAGTGATCGGTGTTCAGTGACAGCACATGGTTCATGCGGTCGTACTTCGGCGCGATGGACCGGAACATTTCCTGAACTTTCGCATTCGACTTATCGACCGGCATGGAAGACTGCCATTTGCTGAGAGTGGGGGGCGGCGATTACTGTGGGAGGAACCGAAAAAGCCACCATATCGTAACCAGCTTTCGCTGACGAGGAGGTGGGGCCCAACAGTTGCTGGAGATCGGTGGAGATAAGAGGGGGATACGAGGAGGATAAGGCGTAAGATGGTGGAAAATGTCGAACGGCCGAGCGGCCGGGAGGGGAAGGGACCGCTGGTCCGAGTCTTCTTCTTGCCCGGTCTTGTGGAGCCTGCCGAACTGGCGGGCCGGCGAGTGGTGGTGATCGACGTTTTACGAGCAACTACCACGATCGTGTGGGCGCTGGCCAATGGCGCGAGGGAGATCGTTCCCTTCGGCGAGGTGGATGAAGCGCGGCGCATGGCGGCACTCGCCGGTCCGGAGTCCCTGTTGGGTGGGGAACGGCAGGGGATCAAGATCGCCGGCTTCGATCTGGGAAACTCACCGGCCGAGTACACGGCCGAGCGAGTGGCGGGAAAGTCGATCCATTTCACCACCACGAATGGGACGCGGGCCATGCGAGTCTGCCGGGAAGCCGAAACAATCTGGATGGGAGCGTTCGCCAACTTCGGGGCTCTCTGTGAGGAACTGGCGAAGAAGCCCGAATGGGATGTCGTCTGTGCCGGCACCGATGGCCAGGTCACTCGGGAAGATGTCCTCCTCGCCGGCGCCTTGGTCTCGCGAGTCGTACTGGGGGACGCCGGCCTGGGAGGACCAGACACTGGAGTCGCAGCTTATCCCCTGGAGGGTGGGTCCGGGGTGAGTCAAATCGTGGAGCTGAACGATCAGGCTCGGATGGCGGCCGAGATTTGGCGGGCCGCCGTCGGCCCGAACCCACTCACCACCGCTCGACTGGCCTCGCTCCTTCAGGAATCTCACGGCGGACGAAACTTGCTGGAAATCGGTCAGGGGGAAGATATCGAACGAGCCGCCGAGTGGGACAAGTATCCTCGGGTAGCCGAGCTGAACCCTCGTTCCGGAAAAATCCAATTGACGTGACTGGTGAAACGTTCACCGAAGTTGCGGGTGTCCACATTTGACGCGCTTATTTTTCGGGCGCATCAATTGAGTACATTCCCGATTTGGGTTAATTTGAGGAGACTCCAAGGAGACTTGGCGGAATCTTTGGGTAGTCATCGCTCCGTTTACTGCTGATCGAAGGAAGTGGATTCAGCCATCCGGGCGGTGGGTCACGGAAAACAATGCGAGGTCGCCATGCGATTTGCCCTCATCATGCTGAATGGTCCGACTCCCGGAGTGACTCGGCCACTCGATCCGCAAGCGACGGTTACCATCGGTCGGCATCCGTCGCGCGACCTGCCGCTGGACGACGACCGAGCCAGTCGGCTCCATGCGCGGATCAGCTACCGCGCGGATCGCTGGCACATTGAAGATTGTGGCAGTCTCAATGGAACGACGGTGAATTCCCAGCCGATCCAACAGGCGGTTTTGGAGCCGGGAGATCTCATTCGAGTCGGAGACCGGTTGCTGTTGTTTGCCGCCGAGGAGCCGGATTCCGGCCTTTCCGAACCGGGGAGTCTGCGAGCCACGGCGTTGGTTCAGCGGATCGAAGGGGGAGGGTTTCGGCTTCGTGAGCAGAGAAGAGTGGGAGATATACGCCGAGGGGTGAGTTTGGCGGAGGAGAGCGTCAGCGAGTCGATCTCGCGGGTTACGCGTGACTCGGCCGTCCTCTGCAAATTGGCGACTCAGCTTCACGAGCAGACCGAGATTCCCCTGCTGCTCCGGTATGCGATCGAGGCGTTGATGGATGGCCTGAGCGCCGACGCGGTTTCCGTCTGGTTGGTGGGGACCGACGGCCGACTCCGGTGTGCACAGCACAAGGGGAGCGAGCGGCATATCCGCGACGATCATGTGATGGCCAGCTTGGCCGTGGAGAAGCGGAAGGCGATCTTGATGGATCCTCCCGCGAGTCCCTCGGTTCCGACGCCGGACGGTTCGGTCAGTATCGGTCGGGCGATCGGCGTTCCCATTCCCGCTCGGAAGGTCTGTTTGGGAGGGATTGAGTGTTTCCGAGATCCCGAGCGAGCCCCGTTTACTCGCGCCGACCTCGATTTCGCCGTGGTCGTGGCTCACCAAACAGGTGCCGCTCTGGAGAATCTCGAGCATCGCGAGCGACTGGAACAGGCGAACGTGGAGTTGCGGCGACGGTTGGACGAGCAGAACCAGTTAATCGGTTCCAGCCAAGCGATGCAGGATGTTTTGGACTCGATCGCTCGCGTCGGGCCGACGGCCTCCAACGTGCTCATCCTGGGGGAGAGTGGAACCGGCAAGGAGTTGATTGCTCGAGCGATTCACGATGTCAGCCGTCACAGCGCCGGGCCGTATGTGACAGTAAACTGTGCCGCATTCAGTGAGTCGTTATTGGAGAGTGAACTCTTCGGTCACGAGCCGGGCGCGTTTACCGGGGCGGATCGCCGACATATCGGGCAGATCGAACGGGCTCATCGAGGAACTCTTTTTCTGGATGAGGCGGGAGAGATGAGCTTGGCGTGCCAGGCCAAGTTGTTGAGGGTGCTCGAGGGTCACCCGTTCACTCGGTTGGGTGGCGATGAATTGATTCGAGTTGACGTGCGATTGATTGCGGCGACGCATCGCGATTTGCAGCAGCGGGTCCGCGATGGAAAGTTCCGCGAGGATCTTTACTATCGGTTACGCGTCATTGACCTTCATGTTCCTCCACTGCGGGAACGCGGAAATGACGTGGTTGACTTGGCGTCTCAGTTTCTCGAGCGGTTTCACAAGCAGATGGGGAGAGGTCCGAAGCGACTTTCCGCTGCCGCGGCGCAAGCCATCCGCGATTACCACTGGCCTGGAAATGTCCGAGAATTGAAGAACGCCGTGGAGCGGGCGGTGGTTTTGGGACGAGGGGAAGAGGTTGCGCCGCAGGATTTGGGAATGCCTCGCCAAAGTTCCCCCGCAACCGCGCAGCCCCAGCTTACCTCTCTCCGCGAGGCCGAACGGCGTCATATTGAGTTCGTGCTCGAGCAGGTAGGGGGAAATAAGACTCAGGCCTGCCGGATCCTCGGAATCGGACGTGGCACGCTCTACAACAAGTTGGCCGGCATTGAAGACACTGCGGCCGTGGAAGTCTTGGAGGACGATTAAACGGTGCGGGGAATTGGGGCAAAGTGGGGCACGGTCACGTGCAAAGTGGGGCAAAAAGAGGGGCAAGGCGAGGAGAGGATAGCGGCGTTCGTCCCGTGGAGGGGCGAGTGCTTAGACCTCGGGTCAACCGAGCGGCCCGTTGGCTCGCCCGCGAGCCAATGCCTTGTAAATTCTCTAACTCGCGCGAGTAATCCTTACAATTCTTCTCCAATCCCTCCCCGGAATTCCCGCTCGCCAATTTCGGATTCCTCCCGGTGGTGAAAAAGTTTCTGTTTTGCGCAACTAACCTTTTGCGTTGAGTTTAACGGGTGGGCGACGGAAGTGGCTCCGCCGTTTCTCCGCGATTTCCCGCCCGGCTGGTATGGCGGGTGCACGTCTCTCCCAGCACTCAGAGTCGATTCATTTTGTATCGGGCATTGGGTCGATGGAATTCGACAACGTAGCGCAAGTAAAGGAGCACGTAATGGATTACGGACGCAGGACGTTTGCATGGATGTCGTTCGCCTTGGTGGCTGGACCACTGACGGCGTTGGCTCAGTTTCCCGAGAGTCAATCAGCGCCTCCTCCACAGCAGCAA
>JBJHCD010000558.1:0-4751 GCA_050485845.1 Pirellulaceae bacterium
GGTGACTGCCAATCCGGCCCATTTCGGCGATGATCACACGAAGATGCCGGGCTTTCTCGGGAAGCTCGTAATTCAGCAACTTCTCCACCACCAGGGACCAGCCAAGATTCATGTTCATGGCGGCCAGGTAGTCCATCCGATCCGTGTAGGGGATCCATTGTCGGGGCGTGAGATTTTCCCCGATCTTCTCGGCACATCGATGCAGGTACCCGATATGCGGTTCCACCTCGGAAACGATTTCTCCATCCGTTCGCAGTACCAGCCGCAGCACGCCGTGCGTACTGGGGTGCTGCGGGCCCATGTTCACCAGCATCTCGTCCGTGCGAACATCGAACTCGACAATGCGGGGATCTTCGATCTGTGAAGACATCGGTTGGCTCTCGACTACTACAGGTTGGCTCGGGTCCGCTAACGATTCCGCATTCCGTGATATTCCAGCGGCATCTCGTAATCCTTGCGAAGCGGGTAACCCTCCCAATCCTCGGGACAGAGAATCCGCCGCAAGTCGGGATGCCCGGCAAACCAGACTCCCGACATGTCATACACCTCGCGCTCGTGCCAATCGGCACCTCGCCAGATATCCACCAAACTTGGAACCTCGGGCAACTCTCCCGGCTGATCGTTCTTCCAGCGTGGAAGCATGACCTTCAGCACCAGGGAGTGCTTCTTCGTGGTGCTTGACAAGTGATACACCACTTCCAGATGAGGATCCCAGCCGGTCTTGGCCGCTTTTTTCGGGTCCGGCTCGAAATAATCGACGGCGGTGATGCAGTTCAGCAAGTTTAGCTGCAGGTCGTCGGCCTGCTGGAGATACCGGCAGACGCCGGGCAATCCTTCGGGCGAGACTTCAATCCAAGGATCAAGCGCTTCCAGGTTCGCGCCCGTGATCGCCTCCCCGAACTTTTCCTTCAACCGACTGACCAAATCGGCACCACTCATGCTGTCCCCGTCTTTCGCTGCTTAGCTGACACTGCCCTTGAAGGCCGACGCTCGATTTCCGCGGTCCCGAGCGATCGACAACCCGCTCGGCCCCCTCCATTTCACGCGACACACCCCGCTACACGCCCAGCGCGGATCCCGTCTCGCCGCGAACCCGCAGTCGATGGGACTCCGCCGCCTCGCTTCGCCGCACTCCACGCTCCCGGCTGACCGCTCGGACCCAGTCGAGATCCCCTCGCTTCCAGACATAGAGAAACCCGATCGCCAATACTCCGAAAAAGGCGAGAATATCGACCGTCGCCAAGAGGGCCATCCCCCAGAAGCCT
This sequence comes from Pirellulaceae bacterium, assembly GCA_050485845.1. Classification (GTDB taxonomy): domain Bacteria; phylum Planctomycetota; class Planctomycetia; order Pirellulales; family Pirellulaceae; genus JBJHCD01. The sequence goes on from JBJHCD010000558.1 coordinate 1,266, forward strand.
CGGCGTATCACATAGGAAGCGGCCGCCTCGGACGTCGGCGGGTTCGCTCCAAATCGCTCGGCGTATCCCCGAGCGATATAGCCGGGCACCTCGGTCGGCACACGCGGGTTGGAAATGGACAATTCCCGCATCGCGGCATGAGCGGCCGGAGTCAGCTCCAGCTCGCCCGAAACACTTCGCACCACCGCCAGCCGTTCATCCGCCAGATTGGCCGACTTTCCGAAAACCGTCGCCCACGGAAAGAAAAACGCGATCTCGACGTCAAAGATGATGAACAGAAGCGCCACGACATAGAAACGGAGATCGAACTGCACAAAGCTCGAACCGACCGTCGGCTCGCCACACTCGTAAATCTCGACCTTCTCCTCGTGAGGATCGGCGGGCCGCAGCAAGTAACCGACCAGCAGATTCACGAACAGGAACATGACCCCGACCAGAAAAAACAGGGCCAAATAGGCGGCAATCCCGAGCGAGGCATCCGAGGCAAGCGACATGGTGTATTCCCAGTGGATTGAGGCAAGAGGAAGCCTTGGATGGAAACGGCGTTGGGTGGAAACGGCGTTCGGCGAAAACGGCACTGGGGGGCATTCTAAATGCCGAGCAGGGCCTTGCAAAGTAGACCGGTGTCAATTCCCTTCCAGTCACTGCCAAGGCGAGCTTCACGCCGTTACGATCGTTTCGTCCATTCTCCAGTTCGGTGATGGATTTCAGGAAACCGGCGTCAGGAATTCAACGCCAGGAATTGAACGTCAGGAATCGGAAACCGGGAATCGGGAATCGGAAGTCACGAACTGGGAAGGCCGGGGCGCGAGGAGTTCGGGCCGGGCCCGTCCGCCGAATCCCCTGGCGCTCGGCCGCTCGGCAAGCGAGAGGCCAGCGACCGCCGGCGACTCTTCCGGTCTCCCGCCGCTCGCCATTCGGTAATCTCCGCTTCCCCCAAGCTCCAGCAAAAGAAGGCCTTCCCCCGGTCCAACCAAGCTGGAAACTCCACCAATCCCCGCACGGGATCCCGGAGCAGCAATCCCAATTGCTGCAGCTCGGCGGCATATTCCCGCAGCCGCAGCGTCTCCTTGTCCAAGTCCTCGGCCACCTGCCGCAACTCATCCCAGTAAGGATCACTTCCCGAGTCGCCCCAGGTCGCTTCCCGCTCGGTCGTCAGCAGCTCGAGCCGCTCTTTCCGCTCGAGCAACTCGCGTGACAAGTTCACCAGATCGGTGGTGATCGCTCGAACCAGCGGAAGCGTGGCGTTGGCTTCTTCCAGTGTGAAATATCGGGGCGTTGTGGCTGCCTGGGTCATGGATGCCCTGAAGTCCTACTGCCTGAAGTCCTACTGATTCGGTCCGCCATGCACGGGATGCTGGATCACCTTGGATTCCGCGACCGCCGTCGGATTCAACGTGGCTCGGCCCCAAGCGACATCCACCGGCAGACGAGAAAAATCGACGATGCACCCATCTCGACTGTAACAGCTCAGGTCGTGAGTCGCCCCCATGAAGATGCAGTCCACCGGGCAAGGCTCCACGCAGAGCGCGCAGAACATGCACTTCGTGTAGTCGATCGTGAAGTTGGTGACCTGAAACCCCTTCCCGTTCTCCACTCGCTCCTTGCCGATGTAAATACAGTCCACCGGACAAGCCTTGGCACACTGATCACAGGCGATGCAGGTCGTGAGGTCGTAGCGATGAAAACCGCGATAGCGAGCCGCCACGGGAACCGGCTTCTCCGGATACTCGAACTGCTGAGTGAACGCGCCTCTCCCCTTGCGGTAGGTGGAGAGCCAACACTGCAGCGTGACGAGCATTCCTCGGGCGACGGTGCTGACCGCCGTGTAGATATTGCGAATCCAGTCCCACATGCGAGGGTGTCCTCCGAGCGTGCGCAGAGCGGCAGGGGAATGATCAGAGCCAATGACCGTCGATTATAGGTACCACCAAGGGCTACGCAAGTTGGGGTGGAACGATGGACGGTGCTGAAGACGAAAGCCGAGCGTGGCCGAGCGGGGCGACTGGGGAAGCGACGCCGTTTTTTCCGCCGAAAACAGGTTGGGCACAATGTGCCAACCTGGGGGACGAATATTTCAGGAAAAATCTTGGCGTTGGCTCGAGCTTTGCTTGACTAGCGAACAAAGCCACGTAGAGTGGATGGTAGGCCAGTAACAACGACTGTGAACTGACGACCGTGGACTGTCCGCGGCGCAACGGGAAGTCCCCCCAGCATGTCACACCAACGGGGAAGCAAGGGAATGAGCCATGTTAGTATTGTCGCGGAAAAAAAACGAGAGCATTGTCATCAATAACGACATCACCATCGTGGTTGTCGAGATCCGTGGCGACAAGGTCCGTTTGGGGGTCGAGGCGCCCAAGGAGGTGCCTGTCCACCGCCGCGAAGTCTATGATGCGATCAAGCGACATGCCATTCCGGAAGGGGACGAGTCACCTTCGGGATCTCCTTCCGACCCGGCGGCGGACGAAAGCCTGTAAGGCTCGGCTCGCGGGCCAAGTTTCATTCTGTTGGCGAGCAACGCCCCACTTGACGTTTTGGGGGCCGAGGCGTTATACCTTTTCCCAGTGCGGCGGTTATTCGATTGGCTGGCGTGCGGAACAAGTTCTAGAGGCCCCGTCGTCTAGTGGTCTAGGACACCGGCCTTTCACGCCGGCAACACGGGTTCGAGTCCCGTCGGGGTCACTTCGTCCGAGATGTAAACTGGTCAATCAACAACGCCCGCCTCCCTCTTCAGGAAAGCGGGCGTTATCGTTGCGTCAAAACCGCTGCGTCAAGAACGTTGCGACAAACGTCGAGTGAAATATGGAATCGTTGGACCGGACGCGAGGTCGAGTCGAACGTTTCCACAGATGCCGAGCGGAACCTCCGACTCGAGCATCTCCCCATTGGCTCCACTCGACTTTCTTCCCCCCCACTATTCGTCCAGCGTCACGCGGCAGCCGAATTGCCTGAGTTGCTCCAGCTGAGTTGATCGGGCTTCTTCGCTCAGCGGGTTGCCGGTCAAGTAGATCCGAATGAACGGGGCGAACCGCTTGTCCCCTTCGATATCTTTCTGAGCCATCTCGACGAGCACGCCCAGGTCTTCCACCTCGTTGTTGTCCAGCATCAGGTACCGAAGTTCCGTCAGCGGCTTCAGCGGGCTCAAGTCACGAACTTGATTGCCTCGCAAATCGAGTGACGAGAGGCCCTTGAGGCCCCCCAGCGGGTCGATCGCGGCGATCTGATTCCCTTCCAGATAGAGGGACCAGAGCCGTTTCAGGTTCGAGACGACCTCAATGTCGCTCACTTGGTTCTTGGAGAGGTAGAGCGTTCGGAGGTTTTCAAGTTTTTCCAGCGCGGCGAGTTCCGAGATGGAGTTGTCCGCCAAGTGGAGATACTGCAGTCCCGTCAACTCGGCCAACGGCTGAATGTCCTCAATTTGGTTTCGGGAGAGGTCGAGTGACTGCAGGTTCTTCAGTTCTTGGATGGGAGCCAGGTCTTGGA
>JBJHCD010000559.1:0-1231 GCA_050485845.1 Pirellulaceae bacterium
CGAGCGCTCCGTCGCCCCGCGCTTGCCAGGCATGGATCGGCTGCTGGCCCAGTGGGACCGGGAAAGAGACCCGGACATTGATTTTTCCGCCGAGCGACCTTGGAGTGCACGATGACGAACAGCATCCTAACGTTCGCGATCCCGTTTTATGGTGAGCGGGCCTTATTGGAGGTGGCCGTGAACAGTGTCCTTGGCCAGTCGCGTGGCGACTGGCAACTGGTCGTATGCGACAACGCAAGTCGGCCGCAGGGGGTAGCCGAGTGGCTGCGGGAATTCCAAGATTCCCGCATTCGATATCGGCGATTGGAGGAGAATATCGGCATCGGCGGCTGTTTCAATTGGTGCCTGGACGAGTCGCAAACACCTTTGGTGACGCTACTGCACCATGACGACTTCCTGTTGCCCGACTACGCGGCGGCCATGGTGGCGTTGGCCGAGCGGCATCCGGACGCGGTCGGTGTCTTTTGTGTCCCTCGAATCGTCGGCGCGGATGGCCGCCGGGTCGTTTCGGTTCCCGACATCGTGAAGCGGTGGTGGCTACCCAAGGGAGAACGGGGAAGGGGCGACATCGTGCTCTGGGGCGAGCGTGGGATGGCAGGGCTATTGTACGTCAATTTCATTTGCGGACCGGCGGTCTGCTTCCGTCGGCGGCAGCTGGGCGAGCGCCGGTTCGACGCCTCCTGGCGGCAGGTGCTCGACACCGAGTTTCACCTCCGGCTGCTGTCGGAAGGAGAGCGGCTGGTGGGTGTGCGTTCCCGGCACTACGCCTACCGCCGACACTCGACACAGACGACTCGCCAGAATATCGACCGCATGGTGTTCTTTACAGAGGAGTCGCGATTGTACGACCAGATGGCTGTCAACTTGGAGTCGCGCGGCTGGCAGTTGGCCGCTCGGAATGCGCGGCAAAAACGGATGCTCAAGTTCCATCTGGCCTACCAAATAATCCGCGATGCGGCCAGGCTGCGACTGAAGCCAATGCTGCACAAGGCACGGTGGTGCATAACGCGAACAGCCCACTAAGGGAGTTGTGGTAGGGATTTTTTGACTTTTTTCGCGATTCCATGTCAGATGGAGTGGGAACACGTGAGATTACTTTTGGGCAGAGTTCAGCACCAGGAGCGACACGGCTGACGCCAACCCCAAATCCCAAGCCAAGCTTCCACCGGCCCGGTTGGGGGGGGGGGGGGGGGGGGGGCGGACAAAGAAAAAGATAGTTTATTTAAGTGGA
>JBJHCD010000559.1:1241-4737 GCA_050485845.1 Pirellulaceae bacterium
CCCCCCCCCCCCCCCCCGCCCCCCCCCCCCCCCCCCCACTCCAGCATCATGATTATGGAAGTGTATTGCCGCGAGTGTCGCCGCAGTGGCACTGGAGCAAACCCCGAAACCGTAAATATTTCAACCTGCTCGGGTGAAGACGATTGCGGTCATACCGGCTAAGCATAGGAGTTTTTATAAGTGCGACGCTTAAATATTGCGTGGAGTAGATGTCTTCTTTGTCTGCTGCTGATGTCGACTCCGAATGTCAGTGCAATTACGGACGATCCAGGAAGCATCGAATCCCTTCAGTTGGTAGCGGGCGGAATTCGGGCTAACCAAGAGTCGCTAAGGAGTTGGGTCGGACGAGCACATATCGAAGATGCGCAGCACACCGATGCGGAATTCGCACCGACTGCCACAGTTGTGGTGGACTTCGCGTATGATGCTCTTGATCAGAAGCTGCGTTGGAATTTCGATGTAAGAGGCAGTAACAAACCGGGAGGGACGGCGAGCTACAACTCCAGCCAGATGGTGAAGGACAACGAACTCCATCGGTTCGGTCCGTATTCAAACGGTACCGCTGAGACGCGACCCGTCGTTACCATCACGCCCGCAGATACGAAACGAGTCGAGGGACTTGCCGATGAGTTTCATCCGATGTATTTCCTTGAAGCGACTCGTGGCGGAGAACATATAGCTGATTTTGTTGCGCGGTGCCATGACGATCTAGGGAAGCGGGGAACCGACGGCGTGACGATCACACGGAGCGGCCAAGAGATATTATTGACATTTATTCGTCCCGGAGGATCTAAATATGTATTTGACGCCAGGCACGCCTACAATCTCACTAAATACGAATCGCAAGACAATCTAGTAGGTGTCGAATGGACGTTTACTTTCGCTCATTTTGAAGGGGTATCCTTGCCAGTTCGCTGGACGTACAAACACTATTCTATGGAAGGTGCCGAGAAACAACTCACATTCTCACGAGACGTACGTTTCGTCGATCACAAAGTAAACTTACCCATTCCCCCTTCTGAGTTTACTCTTCAAAGAATGGGCGTTCAGCCTGGCGACTTTGTCGATGACAAATTTCGAGAGATTGTCTATCAACCATTTCCGCCGTCGCCCACTGATGGCACGTTGTCTAAGCCACACGGAATGTTTTGGCGATTTTACTTCGGATTGGCGGCACTAGTCGTTGCATCAGCTCTGGCGTACTTTGTTTATCGTTGGCCGAGGACCAATTCCTCTTAGAGGGCCAAGGGGCGCAGAGACTCCGAGAATGCTTCGCGCCTTAGCTTCACTGCCGCTAACCACGCAAGAGATGTGCCGTAAAATAACGATTATTCGTCATTCGGACAACGTTCAATGAGTAGTCTATCGATTCGAGGGGAGTGTCGCTTGCGCGTGCTCACAACTTTCGCAGTAGTCCTCGCTTCCTGTATGGCATGCTCGCGTCGCGAAGTTGAGAGTGCCGTTGTACCGCAATGCGCTCAGTACTGCGTCTATCGCATCTGCCAACTTCACGGGATTGCCTGTGATATATCGCACATCTGTCAATTGATGCCTCCGAAACCGAAGGGAGAAAGCCTGCTGGAGATAAAGAACATGTTTGGTCTCATTGGACTTGGGGCGACAGGCGTTCGCGTGGGCGTCCTCGACGAAAGTGAGTTTCGGAAATTGCCGCGGCCATTAATTGCGTCTTGGAATGGACATTTTATTGTAGTGGACGGTTTCGATGAAGATGCAGCGACCGTTTTTGACGGCGACGGGCGGCGGCGAATCGCGAGTCTGGCCGACATTATGCGCAGATGGGATGGACACGCTTTGTTGGTGTCAAAACCAGAACCAGATGCTCTCCTTCCAAAGTTCCTAAGGCGTAGCATGAAGGGCGGTCCGGTGATTCATCACCCGCCGAACTTCGTGTCGTCGGGCTTCCCAGCTTTGAACTGGACCACTCACACGTTGCTAACGGGGTCGTTGGAATGCTTAAGCTAAATCCGGGAAATCCTCCGAAGGATTCGTTTCAGGTACAGTGGATCTTCCACGATGGTGACATTCAGGTTGTTGATATTTCCGCACGACAACGAACTTACTGATCGAGTCTTCGTCGCCAAATTGGCGATCGGTCTGACGTCTGATCGATTGGGGCGGCCTACAATTGCTCCAAGAAGTCAAATAATGGGGAGATTATGTACAGCTCGCCGTACTCGGTATTTGCATCACTGCCATTCGCCACACTTCCAAGATCACGCGGTCGTTACCTGCTTGTGACTGTCGCCGCATTCCATGTGACCATGATGGCATTTGCAGTCAATGCGTTCGCTGAGCTTCCAGCATTACTGCGTGCGTGGGAATCTCGTCGTGATGAGTTTCCCGCAGCTAAGGTGGAATGGCGCGAAAAATATCTAATATCGCGAGAAAACATGGAGCGACGTATTGAATCGAACCCCTTTTCCGACTCTGACGACACCGCTTTGGACGGCCCAAACTGGATCGAATTGGAATCGCCGGTTCAGAAGTTGATCGTGCAACGAGAGGAGATGTTTTGCGCAGTAAGTTATCCGACGACATACCGCAAAAAGCTGTTCGTCGCCAATGCGTCCTTCAACTTGCTTTCAGGAACGGCTAGAAAATTCGACCAAACATTCAATCAGGGGTATGAGAGGGAATCGGCGGACCGACCATCGATCGATGCGATGACGGGGTATCCCATTCTCGAATTGATTTTACGACCAGAGTGGAGTCAGATATCGGAATTGATTCGAGAGCGCCGGTATGTGTATGCCGAGGGACACAATCACACATGGGCGGGGCGTCCAGCGATTACATTCAGCTTGGCCTTGGTTGGTCCCGGAGTACCGACCGCTTTTCGGGCCAGTGAGCGTCGTAGCGAATTCTACTTCGATCGTGAACACGCTGGCTATCCGCTTGGGTCCGCCTCTCGAAATCAGAGTGGTTCGCGGACCTTGGAGGTATTCTATCGGCAGGAGGAGAGTGGACAATTGGTGGTGGATTCGGCCATTACTCAGAACCTTGACGGCGACGGCAAGCTGACCGAACAGTTTGAATGTTTTGGATTTGGTTATGATTTCGACTACGTAGCCACACCGGCAGAGATGGCCGTGGAATTCCCTCGAGGCACACTGGTTAGGAAACTAATGTCGGACAGTAGTGAGTCTAGAGCTGATTCACTGAGCCCTCAACAGCGGACAGAGTATGTTGCAACAGCGACGGGAAAGCTTGAGAGGCTAGACGATGCAAATAAACACCTTCTTAAAGGATACGAAGATACCCCCACCACGTACCGAAGCGTTTTAGCTGTCGGGTGCCTAATCGGGATTGTTGGACTGGTGGTTGCGGCGATTAGCTGGGTGGTATTGCGAAAACGATAAGTGGCAAACCACCGAGCCTCGAATGGTTTATTGATGGATACGGGAAGAGTGTCGGTGGCCCCGCATGGCGACTTTGTGAGCCTATCTCGCGAGAACGAGAATACATATAACAGTAG
>JBJHCD010000560.1:0-4727 GCA_050485845.1 Pirellulaceae bacterium
GTATCAACTCGTCTTGGGGAAATCGCGCGAGGTGCGTGACCATTATCAAGAAGCGGCGATTTTGCTGGAAGAGGCCGAGGAGCCGGGCAGGCGGCTGGAACTCGTTTTCCGCGCCTATGACGACGGAGTGGCGTTTCGTTACCGAATTCCTCGGCAGTCCACGTGGGGGACGTTTACGATTCGAGACGAACGGACGGAAGTTTCCGTGCCGGGTGACTCCCAGGCTTACGCGCTTCCTCTCCCCTCCTTTACGACATCGCAAGAGGCTTATTACCGTGTCGGCCCCTTGGCAAAGATCGACCCGGACCAGCTGATCGGCCTGCCGCTGCTCCTCCAGCATCCCACGGGAGTTTGGCTCGCGCTGACCGAAGCGAACTTGACCGACTATGCCGGCCTTTATGTTTCCCGGAAATCCGAAGAGCAGGAGAATTCCCACAAGGCAAGCACCCTCATCAGCCGGCTTTCTCCATGGCCGACGGAGCCGGAAGTCAAGGTCAAGGGGATCGCTCCTCATCTTTCTCCTTGGCGCGTGCTGATGATTGCCGAAGCGCCGGGGACGTTAATCGAATCGAATTTGATCTTGAATCTGAATGAGCCCAATCGGATCGACGATCCTTCCTGGATCCGGCCTGGAAAGATCAGCTTCCTCTGGTGGAACGGCTACGTGGTTGAGGGCGAGGATTTCGAGGGAGGGCTGAACACGGCGACGTTGAAGCATTACATCGACTTTTGCGCGGAATTTGGGATCGAGTATTGTTCCCTGGATGGTTTTCGCGACGCTTGGTATGGAGGGCCGATCCGGCCGGATGGACCTGTCGACATCACCACCGCCGTGCCCGAGATCGATCTGCCCGAAGTGCTGCGGTATGCCAAGGAGAAGGGAGTGCGGATGCGGGCATGGATGCACTGGCAAGCTCTGAAACCTCAAATCGACGAGGCGTTCGCGGCCTACGAGCAATGGGGACTCGAAGGGATCATGGTCGATTTCATGGACCGGGACGACCAAGAGATGGTGAACTTTTATCGAGAGATTCTCGAAAAGGCCGCGCGGCACCGCCTGACCGTCAACTTGCACGGATCTTACAAACCGACGGGAATACGGCGCACCTATCCGAACCTGTTGACTCGGGAAGGTGTTTTGAACCTGGAGTACAACAAGTTCGCGAGCAGTCGGGGTAGCACCCCGGAGCATGAGCTGATCGTTCCCTTTACACGCATGTTGGCTGGACCGCTCGATTACCATCAGGGAGGATTCCGCCATGTGACCGAAGCGGAATTTCAGCCGCAATATGTGGCCCCCGTGGTGATGGGGACTCGGGCTCGTGCCCTGGCGATGTATGTCGTCCAGGAGAATCACTTGCCCATGGTGGCAGACTACCCCGCTGCCTATCGAGGAGAGACGGGAATCGAATTTTTGGCGAGGGTACCGGCGACCTGGGAGGAGACTCGAGTTTTGCACGGCGAGGTTGGCAGGTTCATCACGATAGCCAGACGTTCGGGACGTGATTGGTATGTGGGAAGCATGACCGACGGGGCTCCAAGAAACCTCTCGATCCCGCTCGACTTTCTTCCGGAAGGAGAGTTCCTGGCGGAGATTTACGAGGATGATTTGGAAAAGCCGGATCAACCGTCATCGGTACGGAAATCACGGATTCAAGTCACCGCACGGGACACCTTGACGGCCAGGATGGTTCCTGCCGGCGGGCATGTGATTCACCTGACTCCGGCAAATTGACTCGGCCGAGCTGCCTCCGCGCCGAACACTTAACGCCGTCGTCACTCGGCCCCAAGAAACCGTCCCGCGGAGCCTGACGGCCCCGAGGCGGCTGTTGGCGGTCGGGGGTTCCATTTTGGTTTGCACACCCGCTACGGGGTATACTGCTGGGAGTCTCTGGTCGTGGATGCGGGGATTCCAACGACACGGAAAGTCGCCATGGAGGCGGCTTGCGAGAATGCCGGCTTCGTTGGTTGTAGCGGTGAGGGTTGCAGCGGTGGAGACTGACATGCAGCGGGAGTCGAATAGGGGTATGGGTACGCATGGGCGTTCGCCGTCATGCCAGGAATCCAGGGAGTCATCGAAAATGCGTGGTACCGGTTGGAATCGGACAGCAGCAGCCTGTGATGTGGAGAATACAACGGTCGCTGCCGGACTGCTGCCGGGAGGTTTCAGGGTGGGCCGGCCCGAGGCAGGAAAGGCAGCTTCTTCCCGCTCGGCGTGGCTCGGCTGCGGGTTGGCTTTATTGGCTCTCATCTGTTTCATCACGGCTCCGGGGTGTCAGCGTGAAGGGAAGCCTTCCGGCGGGGAGGCGAATCTCGCTGAGACCAGTGGAGTGACCGAGGGGGAAAAGGGGGGGCCCGAGCGTCCTGGTGGTGGAGCGGAAAACGGGGTGGAGCGGAGTGACAGCGGCCGGGGTGAAGCAACGGGGAGTGGCGAAGAGAGGCCCCGACCGGGAGCCACAGGGGAAGTCTCTGGCGGAATCTCTGGGAGAGCCACTTCCGGCAGTGACCGAAGTGTCGGAAGTGAAAAAGAAAAAGTGGAGCGTCCCCGACGAACTCCGATCGCTCCCACCTTTCGGCATCCACTGGATGAAGTCCCCGAGGGGAAATTGTATCGGCAGGTGCTGCAGGCGATGGATGAAGGGAATTTGCGTCCCGCTCAGGAGTTTCTGTCGAAGTTTGCCGAGCATCCCCAGTTCGGCGTTTTGGCCCAGGCCGTGCGAGCCCAATTGCTGGCCGAGCGAGGTGACTTGGAGGAGGCGCTGCGAATTGCCGAGCAGGTTTCGGCTGTCCCGATCTTGCGGGCGGAGTCCTTCATGATTGCCGGCGACGTCTTTCGGCGGCAGGGGCGGTGGGGTGACGCCATCAACCTGTTCCAGCAGGCTCAGGAAGTCCATCCCGATCACCTGAGGGCTCACCGGTGGCTGGGGGCCCTTTATCACGACACGGGAGCCATGAAGTTGGCCGTGGACCATCTCCGGCGGGCGGCGGACCTCGACCCAAGCGATTACCGAGTTCTTCGGCTCTCGGGATTGATTCATCGCGAATACGAAATGTTCTCTGATGCCGTGGAGGACTATGGCGAGGCGTTGAGACGTTCTCCACCCGAGCCGATTGCCATGGAAATTCGGGTGGAACTGGCTCGAGCCCATTTAGCGTTACGGGAGTTGGATGAAGGCTTGGAAGCGCTGGCGCCGGTCCCCGATATTCCGGACGCCCTGGTACTGCGAGCCGAATTGTTGGAAACGCGAGGGGAGGTCGAGGAGGCGCGGCAGTTGGCCGAAAGGGCGCTGGATCGAGATTCCGAGCATGCGGCGGGAAATCTGGTGCTGGGGCGCCTGGCGATTGCCGAGCGGGATTGGGATCGGGCCCGGCGGCATTTGGAGCAGGTGGTGGCGCAAAAGCCGACGGACCACGAACCTCGATTCCTTCTAGGCCGAGCTTTGCTGAATTCCGGCGAGGAAGAATTGGGAAGGCAGCAGTTGGAGAGAGCCACGGAGCTAAGGGAGATGTTTCTTGCTTTGGCCGAGTTGCATCTGGACGCGATGAATCGTCCCCAGGATGTGGAAGTGCGGATGAAGCTCGGGGCGTTGGCCGAGGAATTGGGCTGGAATCGCGTGGCTCTCACATGGTACGAGGCGGCTTGGGGACTGGACGACGAGCGTGAGGAAGCGAGAGAAGCCATTGAGCGTCTCCGCGGGGAACTAGGGAAGGAATACGGCCTGTAGTTGAAATCGATTCGTTTCAGCCACATGCTCTTCGGACAGGAAAAATTGTCAACAAAGCGAAAATTAACTTGCGAAACACATCGATTCTTCATTATAGTAACCCCCAAGTGCGGTCTGGGGGGTGGGATCGTCAAGAGCCAGGGACTCGGGATTCCGACCATCATCTGGTCCGCAACCACTCGTTCTTTTTTGTCTTTTCTACGAGATGATGGAGGGTTACGGCATGGTGAAGTTACGCAAGCAATGTCGGACGGGATTCACGTTGGTCGAGTTGCTGGTGGTCATCGCGATCATCGGCGTGCTGGTCAGTCTCTTGCTGCCCGCCGTTCAGGCGGCCCGCGAAGCAGCTCGACGCATGCAGTGCAGCAACAATCTCAAGCAAATCGGCTTGGCGATGCACAATTACGCGGACACCTACAACCGATTCGCGATCAACTCGGCGGACGATGATCCGATGCACCCGGGGGGCCGACTTTGGGACGCTGGTCCGCATCGCAAGGGAACCACCTTGGTGAAGCTACTGCCGTTCATCGAGCAGACTCCTCTCTATGACCAATTGGACTTTCGGTTCGACGTTTTTGCTCAGCTGTCCAATTTGGGCTACAACGATCGCATCCGAATGAACGCTTACATCTGCCCGAGTGACGGCACGACCACCAAGTTCTTGACACTTCCCCGCCAAACCTACAACTATGCCTGCAGCATGGGCAACCAAAACATGGATGCCCAGGGGGGATGGTGCAATCTCTTCCCGAACAATGCCTTTCAAACTCGCGCCCAAGGAATCTTGGGAGGCAACATGTTCCGGACCGGATCGATTGGTCATGGCACCACGAATGCCGGCGTCAACATTGACGGGGTCTTTTCTCGAGCGGCTTGGGCGGCTCGGTTCTCCGACATTACCGATGGGACGGCTCACGTGATCATGATCGGGGAGATCCTTCCCAGTTGCGGCGACCATCACCGAGGTGGTTGGTACAGCGAGAACGCGCTGTGGACCGC
>JBJHCD010000561.1:0-4724 GCA_050485845.1 Pirellulaceae bacterium
GGGATCAGCTCGGAGAGCTGATCATTCAAGGCCATCTCCTCGCGCGGAAGGAGTCCTAGAGAGAGAGGGGGGGTAGCCGATAAGTCATCAAGCCCCAGGGGGATGAACCCCTGGGGAGGGGGGTGTGATTTCAAAGCGAACTCAGCAGTGGCTGGAATTGGTTGAAACGATGGCTGGCTTATGGAATCTCCCGGAATTACCGAGTCGCTTTCTGAAATCGACCCAAAATGCGCAACTTCAAAACTTTCTCATCAGGGCACGACCCATTCGCCATTGCGGTAAATGGAGGCTCGTGGATCAAATTCGGTCAAGGTCCGTAAAGTCAACTCGGATACCACGTCCTGGAACGCTCCGGCCGGCAAGTCACTCCAGGAACCTCGGGAGTTGGTCGCCGAGGTTTCTGGTGAGTTCGGCGTGTTCGGCGTGGCCAAGTCCCCACCCACAAGCCGCAGTTCCAATCGGACGATCCGAGCCAGCAGACTGGGCGCCGGTTCCGGTCCGCGCGGAGCACGCTCGCCACAGGCTTCGAGGAACTCTTCGACCGTGAGAATGTCAGCATGCTCCTCCAACAACTCCGAAACGCCGGAACGGCCCATGATGATTCGATTGGCTTCCTGCTGACGGCCACGCCGTAGCATCTCCAGGGCTCGCAGCAGCATCGTCACCTGAGGTGTCGCGGGCGAATCAACGGTCGTTGGGACGTCCTCTGGATGGTCCCCATTCTTCAGCAGTTGAGGATTCTGTCCCGGATCGAGCAGAAAAGCCATCGCTCGAAACCGTCGTCGCTCGGCCACGTTCCGAGCGAGTGGCGTCATTCCCAAGAGGGCGCTCCGGCCAAGTTCCTCGGGGGCCAGATGAGCGGCAATCAAGTAGAGACGAATACTGGTGTCTCTTGCTTCCGGATCGATCCGCTTCTCCGCCAACTCTTCCGCATAATCGCGGTAGGAACGTGGCTGCCGCGGATCCAAGGCCGCCAAGCGGGTTTCATCCACGGGCCGAATAATCGTGTCGATCGCCTCACGAAGTATCAATCGCTCGTGTCGCCCTCCATCCGGCAATTCCACTCGGATGAGAATCGCGTCCTCTTGCTCCTCGAGAACCACTCCCCGCACTGGTTCCGACTCGTCCCGCAATAGCACCGTCGCGCCGGTGACGTGCGTCGCGTCGGGCCCGGCCGCCAACACAACCAGCAACCAACAATAGCAACCAGCCCGGCTCAGCAGACGAAACCCCGGGCAAGTTCCCGAAGACTGTGGAATCATCATGAATCGCCTCCCCGTAGCCGAATTCGCCACAACTTCACGGTGGCCTCCTGCGTCGCTCGAAGCTGTTCCATCAAGCTCACTGCCCGCTGATCGGCGCGGGTCAGATCTTCAAGAACCTCATCCAGCGCCTCGTCCACCTGCCCCTCAAAATCCATTTCCCAGGCCAGCAACCGGATCCAAAGCCGATCCAGCAGGATTGTCAAGGCAACATCATTTGCCGCCACATACTCGGCGGCCATGATTTCTCCCGCCATTCGCTCGGGGAACAGCCTGGCTCCCCGGACTCGCCGCTCTCGATCACTCGATTTTTCTTTCTGGGAGCGTTCCTTCCATCGAGTCAGCAGAGTCTCGGCATGACGCCGGAGCATCACGCGCCGCAACTCGCTCGCTGTCTCCAAATCGCTCCACTCACTCGATGGAATTCCCAGCAACTGAGCTTGCTCGCGATATTCCTGCCAGAGGACCTCTTGCAACTGCTCGACGATGTCATTCGACAGCGACGCAGAACCGCCCGGAAGTTGACTGAGGGCCTGTTGGAGCAGACGGCGTTGAGCTTCTCGCTGCCAACCGGATTTCGAGGAATTCCAGGTCGATTCCTCGCCCAAGAAGGCCGCAATCGTTTCCCGAGCGGCGGCGTCTCGAGCGGACAGTTGCCGGATCTCATGGGCCAAGGCAATCTGAAGTGTGACGGAGTCTTTCAAATGGGGAACCGCAGCCAGCCTCTCTCGGTGTTCCAGCGAGGAACGATTCGACAGTAGATATCCCGCCACATCCGAGGCGAGATCGGCGGTGAGCAGTTCCGGTTGACCGGGGATCGTCCGAGCAAGGATCTCCAGACCTCGCAGGCGTTGCTGCCACGCGTTCGCTCCACTTCTCTTTAATAGATCGGCTGCGCGATTCATGTAATCGTCGTTGCCAGTCATCCTGGCCCGCAACATCGTGGACTCGACAAATCGTGTCGGATCATCGGAAGGGATATCGTCGTCGGAACCGACCGGTTCCATCTCTTTCCGGCGGGCAATCGCCAGCGCGGCATCTGGTTGGCGCCGAGCCATCGCCATGCCCCAACTGGCCAGCCGGGCGAGTTGCATGGTTTGCATGATCACTTGCTGGTCACTGGGCGAAGCAGCGGGAAGTTCCGCCAACAATTGATCCACTCGGTCCATCCAAGTCTCGGACAACTCTTGCTCGTCCAGATGTGGCCCAGCAGGAGCCCCCAACGCCTTGCGGACGAGGTCAGGTACGTCATCCAGATCGATCAGATCCTGAAAAGAGACTTCGGCCCGCGAAAGAAGCAATGCCGCCATGTAGCGCCGTGGCTCATCCCGGCGAACTCGCTCAAAGACATCCACCATCCGCAGGACATGATTCGAGTCGGGAGACAAAATCGCGTCTTGAATCGCCAACTGCAGAAGTCGCCAGTCATGATCGGCTTGCGGCAAGGCGACTTTCAGGAGATTGACCGTTAATGACAGCACTTCGTCACGCGTCAGATTGCGAGTCATCGTTGGGCGAATTGCCGTCCAATGCTCGGCAACTCGAGCCGTCTCGAGGCTCCGCGCGGCCCGCGTCACATTCCGGCACCAACGCCGCAATAACTCTCCCACGTATTCTCGCTCCAAGTCGGCCGCCGGCGTTGCCTCCGTCACCACGGCGGGGAGTTTGCGGTGAACTCGGCCGAGAATTCGCGATTCATTCCCTCCGGAACTCTTTCCGGAACTCTCTCGGGAACTTCGAGACTGAATTGCCGCCACCGCAATCAGCCGAACCGCGCGAACCGCGCGAGCGAACTCCGCCGAGTCATCGGGGATCGCCTGATCCATGTCGGGCACCAAGGCCAAGGCCGCGTCCAGCCACCGATCCACGGCGACCGAATCGGGCTCGGCGGCCACGGCTCGAGCCACAAAGTCATGTGCATTCCGAGCCAGAGGGGGATTCAACTCGTCGTCCAGCAGCATCTGAATGAGCGATTCATAGGATGCCGCGCGGGCCTCGGCCGATTCCCCTTCAATCCCCTGAATTCTGACAAGCTGACTTTCATTCAGCTCCCGCCGGAGATTGATCCAGGCAATCCGCATGCCGTCATCCCACCAGGCACTCCGTGCCGATGGCCGCGGTGCAGCTGCCGGAGCCGCCGAACTCGAAGCCGAAGGCGGCGGTTCACCCGTCAAGGTACTGGGGTCCGTCTCCAGCTCGATGAAATCCCTTCGTGGTCCTCCCTCCCCCGCCGCGCCCATTCCTAGCGAAACCGGATCGTCTCGAAGCTCCAAGTTGGGAGAGTGACTGGCTTCACGTTCCCTCTCATTCAATGTCCGCCTCGACTCGACCCGAGGCAAAAACACAAAAACGTAGAAGGAAACCATGGCCGCCACCGTGGCCAAAAACCCGGCCAGGACAACCATCGTCGCCATGCGACGTTCACGGCGACGGCGGCGGAGATTCTCTCCCGCCTGATCGTCGATCAACCGCCGAACCTGTTCGCCGAAAATTCCCCATTGCTCACCTTCCGAAGCAAGTCGGGCCTGCGTTTCCCGGTCCAGGCGAACTCGATCTCCCAAAGCTTGACCGACCACTGCCCGCATGTGGGCCAGCGCCTGATCCCGCCATATCAAATGAACTCGAGCTTCCGTGGCCACTTGACTCAATACCGCCGTCGTGACGGACTCTTCGAGCCCAAACCGTTCCACTCCCATCCGCACCAGTCGCTCCGACTCGGCCGGCGTGAGCACCTGTCCGGACAATCCCTGAAACGCATGCTGCAAGTGACCTCGCCAAGCACCACGCCGCTCTTGCTGGAAATCTCCCTCCTTGCCGGACTCCCCCCAAGCACTCTGCAGCAGATTCATCCCCTGGCGAAAACTCTGATCCCCCAACTTCAACTCTTGGGCAATGGTCGAAAGCAACACGTACGCTCGCTGCGTCGCACCACGTTCCTTGGCCAGAATCGGGGCGGCTCGAGCCATGAACTGCTCCAGCCGTTCATCGACCGGCTCTCCGCGCTCCCCTGTCTGAAGCGAGAGTACCGGGGTCCGACTCCGCTCGGCCATTTCCAAGACCAAATGCCGAGCATAGACCGTGGACAACCCGAGCTTGCTGACTCCCTCTTCGATCAGCTTCCGTTCGGCTGATTCCGAGATGTATCCCCGGGTCCGCTGTTTCTCACCGATCGCCACCGACAAGTACTTCCGAAACCGATCCGCCGGCGGGGCAGGCGGCCTTTCGCCCTCCCCTTCCACCGCGACGGCTCCTTGCGGCACGCCGGCAGATTGCGATGTTTCCGGCTGCGATGTTTCCGGCTGCGATGTTTCCGGCTGCGATTTCCGCAATTCAGCTTTCCCTGGCTCTGCTTTCCCTGGCTCTGCTTTCCCTGGCTCTGCTTTCCCTGGCTCTGCTTTCCCTGGATCAGCTTTCCCGAGTTCTGCTTTCCCGAGTTCTGCTTTCCCGAGTTCTGCTTTCCCT
>JBJHCD010000562.1:0-4718 GCA_050485845.1 Pirellulaceae bacterium
GTATACGGTCAACTTCACGGTACACCTAATGCTTTCAGGAGGAGGTTTCGCAAAACAGGAATGGCTAATCGATCACCCGAATGGCTCGTCGGTCTTCAAATGTCCGTCCATGCATGTCCTCGGTTCGAATCTCGATCAAGTGAGATCCGATCGGGAGTTCGGCTGGAAGTGTGCCTCGCCAGAGGTGAGTTGACGGGCGAGGACGCGGAAGGTTCCGCCAGGGACGATCCGGAATCGCCTCCTCGGCGTCGTAGACACGCTGATAGGCGGGATCGATCATGACGCGTCGTTCCAATCGCCGCCAAGTCCCCTCCTCGCCGACTCGCATCTCGACGGTCGATTTCGGAGACCCATTGAACACATTGACAAAAACCTCCGTCTCGGCCAACTTCGCTTGCGATACTGCTTCCGGCGACTCAATGTTCATCTGATACGATGCCGGCCGCCGGCCCACTTTATAGTCGATTGTGTAGTCCGTCCCATCAAACGAGATAATCGTATAGCCGTTCGGTCCCCCGTCGGCCATCATGGTGTGAGGGATTCCTCGGGTATCCGGGGCGCCCGACCACCAACTGCCGCTGACCGTCACATTGATCAAATGATGATGCGGTTCCGGGCCCTCCCAGCCATCTTCCTTGGTGATGAATCGATGTTCATGGACATGGCGATGAGCTGAGATCGACAGACAGAATGGTCGTTTCTCAATCATCCGGAACAGCTCATGTCGATCCTCCACATCGACCAGCGGGATGTGCATCATCAGTACCACCATTTGCGAATCGGGAACCAGCGCGAGATCATTGCGGATGAACTCCATCTGCTCGGGCCCCAGCCCTCCCTTGTACGAACCGCGCCCCCCATCCTCCGGGACGGTCCACATAATGTCGTCCAAGACCAGGAAATGCGTGGGACCATGGTCGAACGAGTAATACGGTGGGCCGAAATATCGCTGGAAGGTTTCCGTGCTCTGACGGTTGTTTTTCGCATCGTAGTTGATGTCGTGATTCCCAACGACGTTGTACCAAGGAATTCCAATCAGCGCCACCGAGTTGATTTTGGCCTGAAAGACCGAGAGATCATCAAACACGATATCTCCCAATGTGACACCAAAAGAGGCCTTGGTTCCGATCAACTCCTCCACCACATCGTGAGTCATGTAATCGACTTCGCGCTGGTCACGGGGTTGCGGATCGCCAAAGAGAATCGCCTGAAACTGATCCGGCTCATCCTGCGGATAAAGCGGAAAATCGACGGAGTCGGGAAGTGGTCCCGTCGGATCGACGCCCGGAAACTGAAAGTCGGGCGAACCGGCCGGCTTGTGAATGTAATAAAACTTCGGCAGCATGTCGCGGCCGATCGGTGTTCGCCAGCCTCGCGGTTTAATGACGAACAAGATCGTGTCGTCATCCACCGGTAGCTCGTACCTCCCCTCTGCGTCCGTCTTCACCACCTGCCGGCCATTGGAAACTCGAACACCCTCCAGCGGACGATCCCCTTCGTCCCACATCGCGTTGCGGTTTACATCGTGATAGACCACGCCGCGGGCAATCGTCTCCTCCGCTCGACTGGACGTGGCCCCCAATAGCGCCGAGAACAGCATTGCCGGAGCGAGAAAGCAGGGAAGAACGCGATGTGCAATTCGGGTCGTCTGTCTCATGATGATTGCCATCCAAGCAGGTGGGAGGTAAGGAGGTGAAGGGATCATTGGGGGATCGTTTGGTGCTCAAGCGGCACCGGAAAACTTGAGATAGCCGAACGAGTTGAAGGAGTTGGACCGGCCGGCGGAGTCCGAAATGCCTTTGCGGCAGGTCAACCCGCGAAGGGAGTTGAGGGGAGCCCCTGATGTTCCAGCTCGACGCAAAACAAACCACCCGCCAGTGGTTGGCCTTCCAGCGCCTCGGAACTCAGCCCCGAACGGGCCGTGGTGATGTAGAGATGCCGATAATCGGGACCGCCAAAACAGCAGGAAGAAACCCGCTCGGCCGCCACGTGCACCTTTCCCAACAAGGTTCCGGTCCGGGGATCCCACCGCGAAACAATGCTTCCGCCCCAGAGGGCTACCCACAGCATTCCCTCTCGGTCAATGGTCATTCCATCCGGCTTCCCCATCTCCTCGGGAATCGAAATGACCGTCCGCCGCTGGGTAATCTCGCCCGTCTCGGCCACGAAATCAAACGCGTCCACTCGGCGAGTGGGCGTATCAATGTAGTAGAACGTGCTGCCGTCCAGACTCCATGTCAAGCCGTTGGAAGTAGAGACGTCCGACAGCACTTTCCGAACTTGCAGATCACGATCCAGACAATAGAGGCTGGCCGCTCCCGGTGTGCGGTCATAGGCAATCGAGCCGGCCCAGAAACGTCCCTGGGGGTCACATTTTCCATCGTTGAATCGGTTTCCAGGCAAATCCGACTCGGGGTCCAGCAGTTTTTCAAACTCCCCCGTGCGAGGCTGAAACCGAAAAAAACCTTGCTGAGTCGCGGCGAGCCAATCGCCACGCGTCGTGGGGACGACCACGCCGACATGGCTGGGAGTCGTCCATTGCCGATTCTCTCCCGTGGCCGGGTTGAACAGGCCGATGCGGGTCCCTTCGATGTCCACCCATAACAGTGCCTGCTCGGCCTCAAGCCAGCAAGGACCCTCGGCTAACGTCGCTTTCCCGTCCAGTACGCAATTCGCGGTCCACTCTTGAATTCCCGTCATTCCGTCGCTACTCCCCACTGGGCACTCTCTAACCCTTGATTCACCAAATCCCGGATTCACCAATGTTCGTGTGTACCAATTCGGCCCCATTCTAACTCAGAGAAGCTCCGATGAGGGCTCCGACGAGACTTCTCGGCACTTCTCCGGAATTCTCTCGGCCCTCTCCAGACGTCTCCGAACTCCTCGACTCTGCTCGACACTTCCCACACGGCTCGCGCGCCGTCGATTGACAGGCCGCGTCGAGGGGACGATTATAGTCGAGCCAAGTGGTGTTCGTGTTTGAAGTAGTGGTCGAAGCAGTGGTTAATGCCGTTGAGGGGAGAGTCGGGAGAATGAATCATCGGAAGCATGGTACGGGGAATCGTGGTCCCTGGTGGCGCGAGATTGGTCTCCGGCTGATGGCGATTGTGGTCTGCTTGGGCCTCTCGTTCGGTTCGGCAGGAAAGGTGGCATGGGCCGCGGACGAGCAAGCCGACTCAGCATCTCCGACCATTTCCAGCTACGAGCGGTTCTTTCGTTCCCCAGCCGATGGCGGTGGCGCCCCGGATGGAGTGGAAGCGATCGACGACGACGTCGAAGAGGACCTCGATGCCGAATTGGAAGGCGAGCTTGACGCCGAACCGCGGCAGGTGGATCCATCCCTGAGTAGTCCGCTGCTGGCCGGCCAACTGCTGGTGGCGGAGTTGAATTGCGTGGCCTGTCATGCCTTGCCGGATGATGTCGCTTGGCCGGCTTCACCCAAGTCGGGTCCCGTCCTGACCGAGGCGACCGGGCGGATCCAGCCGAACTTTATCCGCCAATTCCTCGCGGACCCGCAGCGGGCCAAGCCGGGGACGACGATGCCGCATGTCGGCCACGATCTCCCGGCGGACGTCAAGGAAGAGCAGGTCGAGACCCTATTGCATTACCTGACATCGATCGGAGGGCAACCCGAGTCGACCTATCCCACCATTGGTTCGGGGGCTCGAGGCAAGGAGCTATTCCATCAAGTCGGCTGCATGGCATGTCACGGCGATCACCGAGAGGGTGAGCCTTCCTGGCAACAGGCCGTCCCGCTAGGCAGCGTCGAGTCCAAGTACACCCTTTCCGGCCTCACCCGGTTTCTTCTGGACCCGCTGCATGTACGCCGCGATGGCCGCATGCCCGATCTAAACCTTTCCTCGCAGGAAGCGATGGAAATCGCCGCGTTTCTGCTGAAGCTCCCCGAGGTGGCTCGACTGCGTTACGATTACTATCACGGCAATTGGCAGCGCCTCCCCGATTTTTCTCGGTTGACGCCGGTTCGCTCCGGGGGAGCCGAGGAAATCTCCCTCGATGTCGCTCGGCGGCGCGACCGATTCGGGCTCCGCTTTCAAGGTTACTTGCGGATCGATCGACAGGGAGAGTACACGTTCCACTTGGGGTCGGACGATGGCTCTCGCCTGATCCTGGACGGAAGCGAATTGATCGATCACGACGGCGTGCATCCATTCACCGTGAAGAGTGCCACCGTCTCGCTCTCTCCGGGGCAGTATCCGCTGGTGGTCGAGTACTTCGAGCGGGATGGCGAGGAAGCGCTGGTGGCCGAATACGAAGGGCCCGGTTTGAGCCGGCAGCCGATCAGTCGAGCGATGTCGGCGGAGCGGGAATCACCGATGCCGGATCAGGAGAATCTGGTCGTCGCCCTGGACCAGTCACGGGTGGCGGCAGGCCGAACCCTGTTTCGGTCGCTGGGCTGTGCCGCCTGTCATGAGGTGGCCGAGCAGGATTCCCCCGTCCGCTCGACCCTGGAGGCTCGCCCGTTGCGGGAACTGAATTCAGACCAGGGCTGTTTGGCCGAACAACCCGTTTCCAGCGTTCCCGACTTCGCGCTCCGGGACGACCAACGAAATGCCATCGTGGCGGCGCTCGATTGGCTGCGTGGCGAGGCGACTCCGGGAGGATTGGCCGAGCAGATTCATCTCAGCATGGCGTCACTGCAGTGTTACGCATGCCACGAGCGACAAGGGGTGGGAGGCGTGGAGCGATCACTGCGGGAT
>JBJHCD010000563.1:0-4702 GCA_050485845.1 Pirellulaceae bacterium
CGTTGGGCGGGACAACCCATTCGGCTTTAAAGCCCTTGGCATCGACTGGTTCTACTTCGATGTCATCGTCTATGGCGATCAGTTCGTCGGCTCCTTCGGCGATGAGCACTCGCCATTCCTCGACGGTTGGCGCGGCCTCTAGTTTCGCCGCCACATCCTTGTAGGCCGCCATTACCTGCTCGAGAGGTGTCTGGGACAATGCGACTCGTGACGGCATCACGATCAAGGTCATTGCAAGTACGTACAGTATTCGTCTCATCATTGCGATTTGTCGTACATAAATGAATCTAACCCCGCGATCTGGGCGCCGGAGGCATCGCCGCTTCTCCGGGACCGGACGGGTCAACAACTCGGCCGAACCGCTGGGCACGATGGACGTCGTTCCCCTAACGAAGCTCCCAACCGGGGCCTATTGTATCGACCCACTGAGCCGACAGGCAAGCAAGCTAAAGAAGGGAAGACAACGAGTGCCACGGGTTGGCCCTATCGAGGCCGCAGTAATCGGCCGCGATGCGTCAGCCCAGCACCAACACTTCCAAAACATTGGAACGCGTGCGACTCCGCACCTTCGAGTCACCTCCACTTGTCACTTTGCAATTCCTCATTCGCAATGTGCACTCGGCCCGGCTCTCACCCTCGGCGCCCCTCAGAGATCGCCAGGAGAACAACAGTGACAGCGGTGCGTCATCCGCTCACTCGTGGGGGTTGCCAATTGCAAATTAGTAACTGCAAATTTTAAATTGAGGGACGGGTCATGAGTCATGACTGAGGAGAGCATAAAGCGGGAGAACGTGAGGCTGCCATTTGATGGAGCGGACGGAGATGCGCCCAGACGAGCCAGTCCACGTTAGTTCACACCGGATGGACACACGATTCTGTCGCTCCGCCCAGACCTAAATCCCACCCATGGCGGTCTCATTCGCCTGGACGCGCCCGAATGGTGGATCTACGCATCGATCCGCTCGGTCTCCGCATACGCCAACTTCAAGGAGGGCTGTGTCGTTAGCTCGCGGTTAATCCTGAATTGCCGGTACTCCCTCAGAAAACCGTCGGCACATGAGGCATGGTCGGGGTCTCGGACATCATGCTTGTAGTTGTTGTCTTCGTCACGAATCTCGCCAGCAAAATACAGGATCCAAGTCTCGACATTCCATTTTGGAATCCAGTGGATAATCCGTTCCGCAGCCGATCTGGCCACTCCTCCGGACTCTCGGAGTGCGGCTGCGAGTCGATCGGCACGTTGTGCAACCGACAGTTCGTCGGCATCCGTGCCAACAACGACGGCGAGACGCTGGTACGTCTTCGCCCGCAAGACGTTCACCTCCTTGACATACTGCTGGTCGATCCAGTCCTTTCCGGAGCCTTTTCCCACCGGGTAGGGAGTGACGCGAAGTTCATGGCGAGCGAATCCAAACAACAGCAGAGTCTCGCGAACAAACCGCTCGAGCGCTTCGTCCTCGACGACAATTTGCACGCGGACACCGCGTTTGCGAGCCATGTCTATTCCCAGCCTCGCGCAACCAACTCGGCTGGAGACAACACTTCGTCCGCGTTCCACGCGAACGGCTTGGATCGGATGTAACCCGAATCGTCGCGGTACATCAGCAGTCCATGCCGCGCGGCCAGGTAATTGATCAGCTCGGGATGGTGTGAAATCAACAGACACTGTCCCGACTCATCGTCAACGCGATCGCGAAGCTGGCTGAGCCAAGGCTGAAGTTCCCGCATCGCGACATAGTTGTCGGGCTCGTCGATACAGACGGTCGAATCCTCGTCGATCGCCGCGTGAAGGATGGTGAATAGCGCGATGAGGTTTCGATGGCCCTCCGACAACTGGTCCAGCGACAAGTGGAACGGAGTCCCGCTGCCGTTCGAAGAAAAGTTGAATTCGAACTTCAGTTCCCTGGTTGCCTCGCTGCTCTTCTCCAATTTCATGTTGCTCAATCCCTCGATTACCTCGTCACGCAAGCAATCTCGCAACCGTGAGACGGTATCGACAGACTCTTGCGAGAGGTGACGCAGCCACGAAACGAGCTGATGCAGGTGGCGGTCAGGCCGAGCCATCTCCCCTTCACTTCTTGCCGACATTCGCAGCGGGTCGGGAGAGAAGACGAAGACCTTTTCCATCCGACGCCGAAACCAAGTTAATCGCTGGTTGTCGCTCCGTTCGGGAATCGTGGGGATCGCGGAACGCGAAGAGTCGAACGGGAACGCCGGACCGGCGTGAAAGTTGTCCCGATAGAGATGGGCGTCGCTGCCATCGAACTGGTACAACAGTTGTTGGTCAAACTTGAGCGTCTCGTCCTTGATGCGGTTTTGTCGTCCTCTTCGATCGTGTTCAAGGACCAAGCGGTAGTCGTACTGGCCCCCATTGCCGGCAATTCCCAACTCAAATGTCTGATCACACCGAGTATCCCACGCCGTCAACGAACTCGTGGGAAACGCCTTGCTGGACTCCGTCCCAAGCGACAGAAAGTCCCGGACGGTTTCAATCACGTCGAAAACCGTCGTCTTACCCGAGCCGTTATCTCCCAGCAGGAGATGAAGTCGCTGCGGCTGGCAGTCAAAATTGACAAAACACTTGAAATTGTCGATGTGCAGGCGGTTGAGCATCTGAGTCACTTTCGGACTTCCGACGGCGGTTGCCGGCCTTCCCATGGGCCGACCTTCTCATCACCGCCCCGATATTCTACGGCTTCCCTGATCTCGTTGGAAGAGCCTTCTCCATGCCCGAACGCAATCGAGCTGGTGTCCGTCCGAAAATGGCCATTTTCGCGGGAGCACAGCCTGAAAAGGCCCGCTTCGACCCTCGCAAGGTGGGCGAAGCGGGCTAACGAACTGGAGCTGGTGCATCTGTGACGCCCAATTTGCGAGAATGCTGGCGTGGGTGCGCAAACGTGGACAGACCGTCGCCGTAGCGTGTCATAGAAGTGTCACAGATTCGCGGTGTTTGGACTACGCCACAGAACGCTTGTTCTCAGCCGCGAGGGAATCTGGCGACTGCTGGGCAATGAGTACTTTTCCCAGCGTGTGCAGGTTTCTTCCGAGGATCGCCAGGCACAGATATCGTTCAAAGCCAATCTCCGTGCGATCGCGACTGCGTTTCAAACCATTACCTGATTGCAACGCGCCAATCGATGACTCCACACCTGAGTGGCGATTTTTGGTCCTTCGAAATTCAACAGATGCATCTTTCATCTGTTGCGCAAATTCGGCCCCACCTTTTTTCGGAAGGCAAGGCATGGAAACGAGTCCTTGGAGTTCTTTCTCATTATCCTTCGAGTAGAATCCGCGATCGAAGGATATACGGTCGATCACACCTCCAAGCCGCTCTTGGACAAACGAGACGCGTCAATCCGCGATCGGGCTCGTCAGTGAGTATCCGGTGGGAATCAGCATTGTATCCCATGGTAAGTCGTTGGCCCTCAGGCAACGCGACCAGCGACGGTTGGTTCTCATAATTCCAAGACCACGTCGTACGAGTGCCCGACGACTCAACAACAATCTGCTGATTGCCGTTGGCGTCGAATATATAGTTTGTGGTGCCGATGGCATCCTGGTTGGTCTGGAGCTGGTTGGCGACGTCGTACGTGTAGGTTGTCGCGGCCCCATCCTCAAGCTTCATCAGCCGATTTCCAACCGGGTTATCATTGGTAATTGGCAGTGTTCGGAGTGAATCGCGCATTCGGGGTCTCATAGGGCGTTGCTGCCCGAAGGTGGCGGAACCAGATTCGGGTGTCGGATACGACCTCGAAGGGGCCGGTCTCCTGGACCGCCGGCATACACGCCCACCTCGGCATGCGATCGGCTAACAACTAACCACGTCTGACCCCGGAGATCCCACCACGGTGGCGATGCCCTTCCCCAGCGCGCGAAAACCCTCCACGGTCAGTTTTAGCCCATGAACGGTTACTACGTGTTCGACGCCGTGGATGACATCAGTTCTTGTCCACTCTCTCTCCTCCGCCTAACGAGTCATTGAGAAGCTTTTTCGGTTACGACTTCGGCGCGACGAAATCGTGATTTCAGTTGTTCTACGCCTGCAGACGTAATCGAGGTTCCACTGATATCGATATAATTTAGCCGACCGAAAGGGGAGTTCTCGGGAAAGTTGCAAAGGACCTCTACACCCGCATCGGTGATATTCGCGTTGTTACAAAGTACAAGGAGGACCACGGGCGAAAGCTTCACCACGAATTCTAAGTCATCGTCAGTTACCTCCGAATCAGGCCATGAAGCGCCATAGATGTTTTGTCCGACGTGCCACTCTCGCCATACCTGCCCACCCCGTTGTACGATGTAACGTTCCGCCCGCCACACCGGAGCAACAAAGTGCCACCAAAACGCTGCCACATACACTACTGCAGCAATGATGGACCCCAGAATGGCTAGTCGCCAACTTCTTTCGTCGTAATTCTTCTGCTCCACGCTGCGCTTCTCCTGTACTTCCCGTTGGGTGACGAGCGCCGAGGCAATTCCACAATCACGGATCTATGATATATCTCCCATGCGTCCTACTCCCGCCACGCTGCAGACAATTGTCGGATCCCGGAACGTCATTTTCCAACTGCACTTTAGGACAACTCGTGGCAGATCGGGAAATTGGTCTTGCAAAAAAAATGGCTCTACGGGAGGCTGGTGATTCGCAAAAACACACCTCTTTCCCGGAGAGCCAAGGATGGCTAAGCATAAACGATCTCAG
>JBJHCD010000564.1:0-4700 GCA_050485845.1 Pirellulaceae bacterium
GGTGGGAGCCTTCAGCAAGATCCAACTCAACTCCTCTGCCCTCAAATTGCAGCGAACTTCCACCGCGGAGGTATCTTCGATGGTGAGTAAGGGAGAACCGGATTGAACATAGCCATCCTGCTCGACACTCTCGGTCACGATAATGCCATCCACCGGAGCCCGAACTTCGGTCCGCTGCAAATCGAGTTCGGCCGAGGCCAGCCTCGCTTCCGCCAGTTCCTTGGCATGAATCATCGCATCGCGACTCGCCTCCAACTTACGCAACTGGTTTTCGAGCGTGGCTCGGTCGTTGCGAGCCCCTAGCTCCAATTGCTGAGCTTCCTCCAGTTCTCCGTCCGTGCTGGCTCCGCGACCATGAAGTTGTCGAATCCGCTGCAGATTGCGATTCTGCAAGTCCACCCGCTCGTCCGCCAACTGCATCAGCGATTCCGCGTTGGCAATGTCGACGTCCAGTTCTCGAAGTCGTGCAGTCGCTTGATCCACTTCGCTGCGGCAGCGATTGACTTCCAGCTGATAGGTTCGCGGATCAATCGTCACCAGCAGATCGCCTTGCGAAACGAACCGTCCCGCTCGACACTCGCGCGACTTGAAAGCAATTCGACCACTGACTTCGGCCGAGAGTCCGATTTCTCGGTAGGGGACCACAATCCCGTCCGATCGGATGTCCAGTCCACCATGGTGCTGCTGAACCGTCGTGGTCTCGACCAGCGGAATGAGCGACGAACGTTCAATTCGAGGGGGAGCCTCGCGAAGGCCCACGATGACGGCGTAGGTGGTCACACCGGCACCCAGTATCAACAGCGGCAGGCAGATGCGGAGTACCTCCGCCAGCACGTTGCGGGAACGATTCATTTTGAGAGTTGCTCCTGATCGATCGCTGGACTTGCCGCCTGGAAGAGAGATTGCCGCCCCATGGCGGCCAGCATGACGTCGGCGATGTGATTGGCCAGTTGAGCCGGCCGATAATGCTGACTCCGATCCTCCTGGTCAACCAACAGCTCGATAATGGGACCGTTCAGATGATAGAAGAGACATTGTCCGACGACGCTGAATCCAATTTGGTACCGCCGGTGAAGTGGCGTTTCCGGGGGCAAAAGTTCACCCAAAATTTCCAAGAGGGCCGCAAAATGTGGGCGGATGTAATCCTCGGCCAACTCGCGACAGGCGCCCGTCGGCTGGATGAACTCACGCATCATCAGCTTGGCCTGCCAAGGCAAAGCCTGCATGGCCAGCATTCGCTGCAACATGGCCAACACAAAATCGCGAAACTTTTCCTCGGGCGGGGTATCTTCCGGCCAAGTTGGAGGAGGAACCTGCTTGTTGGCCAGCTCATGAGCATGCCGAATCGTGGCGGTATACAGCCGCTCTTTATCCCCAAAGTGGTAGTTGGCACTCGCCAGATTGACGGATGCCTGAGCACAAATGTCGCGAATTGTCGCCTTTTCGAAGCCCTTTTCCGCGAAAATGGCCCCGGCCGCCTCCAAGATCCGACTCCGCGTATCCTCATCCCGCTGACTCAACTCTTCCCCCCTTCCGCCTCACGGGTTAAACAAGCGTTTGAAACAATGGTATCAAACGCCTGTTTTCTGCCAAGGGGAAAAAATGGAGGAAATTGGCAGGCAACGACCAACCGATTGTGTGGTCCGAGAGGAGGTCGGCACTCGGACAAGCCATGGGGACAAAGGTCAGTCCAACAGCCGCCGTAGTGCCGCCATCAGGACTCGCTCGACCTGCGGTGAGACATTCGAAGAGGAGGGTTGAGTTTCATAGCCCCCCTGAAAGTAGGCGACCTCCGTCCCGATATAGCCGGGACCATAATCCCCATAGGCCGCCATGCAGACCGTCTCCTCGGGACGCATCTTCTGAGCTTCCAGCTGATACTCGACGAACAATTCGCCCGGCTTGTGGAGATTGTACGCGGATCCCAGCCGTAGCCGAGAGAGTTCGATGGGGTGACCTGCTTTTGCTCGAGCCAGATAGGCCAGTTTGGTGGCGGCCGACAGGCGAGCCCGTTCGTTGGCGTCGGCATCGGCCAGTGTCTGCTGCAACGTCTCTTCGTCCAGATGTTCGGCCAGCGGCAGGGCCACCGGCTCAACTCGCCACTGCACGTCCTCGGCCGAGATCGGCTGTTTTTCGGTCGCCTCCCAGGCTCGCCGTTTCGCATCGACCATCCGCTGCATCAGCACCGGACGATTCTCGGGTGACCCGTCGTTGTATTTTCCGGCGGCGACATTCCCTCCCGCTCCATTGAAATGGACATGGGGCAATCCATCCAGCGCTCTCTCCCGTTCCGCCCGCGCCAATCCAATAAACTCGGCGGTGACATCGCCTTGGCCGTAGTAACTTTGTGGATGCGTGGCGTAGTAGGTCAAGCAGACCAGGGGGTCATCCTCGTTCCACAAGCTCACCATCCGCAGAAGCGGGTCGATCACTCCTTCGGGGGCCGCAATCGCTTCGGGATTTCGCGTGGAACTCATGCGGCCCAACCTCACTCGGCCGTCGTCTCCCAAGATGCGTCGGTTGGAAGCAACTTTTTCCACCTCGGCCTGCCCGATCCCCAGGTGGGTAACGGGCTGAGACTTCTCGAGCGACTCCCGCAGCGCCTGGGCGGTTCTTTCGATGGTCTTCCGGGCGAATGCATTATCGAATCGAGTTCCTCCCAAGCCATGCTTTTCCAGCAGCGACTCGGTGGCGAAGTCGCAGCGAGGTCCGTCATGCTGGTGGAGCGTGTGCACGGTCACTCGATCAGGCGTCGTCCCGGCCGCCTGGGCCAATCCCGTTTTCCAGGCATCGTGTCCCTGGTTACCGATTCCGATCCAATCGACGGCGCAGAGCACGATCGGATCGCCGGCCCCCAAGAGGACAATCCCTCGCGCGCTGAGCGGATCTTCGATTTTTCGGGCCGGCGCGTAGGCGACCGGACTTCCAATCGGCGGCGTGGCATCGGCCTGGAAATGGGCAACTCGCAGAGTGCCGGCCCGAGCGGCGACGGACTGTTCGCGAGGAGCCGAGCCGATTTGCCGGAGGGCCCCGGGGCGAACCATCTCGACCAATCGGTGCACGGCGGTGGCGATCCGCTGTTCAACATCTCCCGCCCAGCGGAACGCGGGACGGCCATATTCATAGAGGCTCGAGCCCCCCTCGTACCCCCCTTCCTCCCAAACTCGCCGCGAGGGGATGTAGGCGATCATGTCATCGGCATAGCCGAATACCCAAGTCCCCGGTCCGAATTCCTCCTTGAACCGGAGCGAGTAATCGACGACCGTCTCGGCCCCCATGCCGATGATCAGCAGTTCCTTCCCGAGGCTCCAGGCATGCAGCGGATAGGGATAGGTGGGAGGAAACATCTCCCCCTCGTCCAGTTTCTGTAGCATCCGTGCCGCCCAGCGAGCCCGGATGGCATTCCCATCCTGGAGCAGTTCGTGCAGCGTTTCGTGGCTGACAACTTCCTGGTACGCCAGGTCAATCAACTTGAACTCGGTCTTCAATTCTCCTGAAATCGGCTGGAGTGGCTGCTCCAGTACCTGCTCGACCGCGTCGGCCAGCATCCGGCCGTAGCGAGCACAGAGTTCCACGGTACGGCGAGGAATCGGATTCTGGTCGCCGCCACACGTATTGACGAACATCGCCATGGCCGTGGGGTGATTCTGTTCGAGCGCCAACTGAGCGAACCCGGGATAATCGCCGCACCACTGCATGAAGCTGAGCGTGGTTGGATGACAGGCATAGCCGAACAAAATCGCTGCCAGTTCGCCGTCAGTCCGAGTGACCGTGAGTACCGGGACGGCATGGTCCACCGGGCCTTCGAGCGGAATTCCCTCAGCCAGCATGCGAGGAACTTCGGCTTCGGGATTGTTGCGGCGATTCACGGCGAACGTGGTTTTTCCCTCTCCCATTGCCAGCCGAGCCGGCGCGAGGTTCTCCAGTGCCTCCCCGACCAACTCGACCGTCCGCGTGACCATTTTTTTGGTGTACTCGGCCACCAGTTCAACTTGTTCTTCTTCCACCGGATAGTAGTCCACCAGGTCGTCTCCCAGACGAGGACCACAGTGGTTGTGAGAGAAAGTGAACATGACCTGGCGGCGGTCGAGTCCATGCTGCTGCTGAAGTTGATGGAAGACCTGGTCGCTCATCGACTTCGGCACGCCCTGGAAATCGCTGGTGATCAGCACGGCCCGTCGCCCCTGCTGATCCTCCAGGGCGAGGGCCTTCATCCAGAGGTCGTGCAACTTCCCTTCCGGAGCCCGCTTGGATCCATATCCGGCCAGCCAGACCGGAGTCTCCGGAGTGATGACGGCCTTGGCCAAACCGGCCTTCCAGGGAAGTTCTTCCGCCGATATTACATGGGAAAAATGGGAAAACGTGACCAGTGCCATCCCGAGAAGACAGGCGAGACGTATCGCCGGAAGCACCACTTGCTGGAATCGCCATGGGCGCGGGCGGGACGAGCAGAGATCGGCATGGGACTGACAAGCGGGAGAGAGCCGAGCTTGGTGACTGGAATGAAGCGGAATGGGTTGCATCAATGGCACTCCTGCAGGGTAAAGAGGGTAGCCGGCCATTCTACGCAAGTTTTTCCGGGACGTGAACGTGATTGCCGAAACCTCGGCTCTCCACACTAGCAACTCTCCGTTCAGGAGAACGGATCCCGTGGCTCGACTCTCTCCGAGTCGAGAGTGCAAGGACTCTCCCGAGTCCTT
>JBJHCD010000565.1:0-4694 GCA_050485845.1 Pirellulaceae bacterium
GCAGAGAAATCGCCAGCCACGTTCCAGCCCGAATCACCCCGTTTCAGCCCGAATCACCAGAGACTGAGATTACTCTTCAGCCAGCGGAGCCTTCTTCTCGGTAATGACCGGGCACTGCGGCGACATGTCGGCGTTCAGTTCCTTGAACGGAGCCCATTCCTCGGGAAGGTTGTCCTCGTGGAAAATGGCTTCCACCGGGCACTCCGGCACGCATGCCTCGCAGTCGATGCATTCATCCGGATGGATGTACAGCATCTGTTCCCCTTCATAGAAACACTCAACCGGGCAAACCACAACACAGTCGGTGTACTTGCAGCCAAAGCAGGGCTGGGCAACTACGTGAGTCATCTAGTGTCGCTCCTTAGTAACCTCGCGGGGAACTACTTGTCTTCGCCGATGGAGTTCAGAGAGAAATCTCCCTCCAAGATCCAGCCGACATCACGCATTATATCAAACTCAACCAGCAATTTCGGCCAGAACGACCGACACTCGTCACTTTTCCCGAGGGAATTTCCCGCTGGGACTCGCCCGCTGGGAATTGCCGTCGGAATTCTCGCAATACTCGAGCAACTCCACCCCCCGAAATCACCGTGGGGTGGCCAAAGTGTCCAGCCTCGGCACCATGTATTCTCACGCCGATGGCCTCGACCCTCCGCCAGGCGGTTACCTCCACGAGGAAAGCTCGACGTCAAGTCTTTGTCGCCGAACGACTTCTGAGTGGAAATGCCGACCGTTCGAGGCATGGTAAGAATGACGAGTATCACTGTCAAGATACGTCTTTCACGCAATTCCGGAAACGATCCTCCTTTTGCTTGCTTCCCGAAAGACTCGGATCTAGAATCGAAAGAGTGGAGAACCAAACGAGGGGCGTAGCTGGTGTTCGAGGTAATTTTCCGTGGCCCTGCATCCAATTGATCGCGAATTGCTCGACCGCTGCTTGAATCGACAGCCCGGTTCTTGGGAGGCGTTCGTCGACCGCTATCTCGGTCTGGTGCTCCATGTCGTCGGGCATTCAGCTCAAAGTCGCGGGATGACGCTCACGCCCCAAGATCGAGAAGATCTGACGTCGGAGGTATTCCACGCTTTTCTGGCCGACGAAATGGCCGTTCTCCGTCGCTTTCGCGGACAATCGAGTCTGGCCACCTACCTAACCGTTGTCGCTCGACGAGTGGTTGTGCGGGAACTCCTGCAACGCAAACCCTCCCAATCGCTCGACTCACCCAGCCATCCTGAAGTCGCTGGACCGACTGCCCAAGCCGAAAAGCGGATCAGTGACCGAGACGAGGTGGAGCGGTTGATGCGGGAATTGAGTGGTTCCGAAGCCGAACTTGTGCGGCTCTACCACCTTGAGAACCGATCCTACGAGGAAATTAGCCGACAACTGGGGGTTCCCATCAACAGCATCGGCCCCATGCTCAGCCGAGCGAGGTCCAAGATGCGGCAGGCGGGAGTGGAATAGGTTCGCGGCGCGGGGATCCTGCACTTTTGACGACTGGCCCTTTTGTCTACCTGCCCTGTTGACTACCTGCCCTGTTGACTACCTGCCCCTTTTCTCGAGTTTCCCGGGCAAAAGTGCCCCTGGCGAATCGAGATCCCGGTTCCACGAGAAGCTCGTTGGTTTCCCTGCGAGCTAATGCCACGAGACCCTCGTGATCTGGGAGAGTCAAGAATGAGGGTTGAGCTGGACTCGTACGATGGACTTCCAGTCCGTCGGTGCCAACCTATTTCGACGGACTGGAAGTCCGTCGTATCCAAAAAATAAGCGGTCACAGACCACTAGCGGCGAACCCGCGATCCGCCAGATGGTGGCATGTTCGCGGGCTGCCCTGGCTGGGTTCGTTACTGGCTCGGTCAGTTTGCCCCACGGAGGGCTTCGACGACCAAGTCCCCGACTTCTCGAGTTCCATATCCCATCCGTCCGGCCGACTGGCTCTTCATCTTGGATCCGGTGACTTGCTGAATCGCCTGCATCACTCGGTGCCCCGCCTTTTCCTGGCCGGAAAACTCCAACAACATCGACATGGCGCTGATGGCGGCGATGGGATTAATGACATTCTTCCCCTCGTACTTCGGGGCACTTCCTCCCATCGGCTCGAACATGCTGACGCCTCCGGGGTCGGGGTTCATGTTCCCTCCGGCGGCCACGCCCAGGCCTCCTTGCAGCATTGCCGCCAAGTCCGTGATGATGTCGCCGAACATGTTCGTGGTGACAATGACATCGTAGTATTCGGGCGTTTTCACCATCCACATGCAGCAGGCATCGACGTGATTGTAGTCGGCCTCCACGTCGGGATACTCGGCGGCGACTTCCTGGAAAGTTCGCCACCAGAGATCATGGCCGTAGGTCAAGACATTGGTCTTGGCGACGAGAGTCAATTTCTTGCCACGCGGATTGTTGCGTTTCCGAGTGTACTCGAAGGCCCAACGAATACATCGCTCACATCCCTTCCGAGTGTAAACGGCCGACTGCGTGGCGACTTCGTCCGACGTTCCCTTCTTGAGGAATCCCCCCACGCCGCAGTACAAGTCCTCCGTGTTCTCGCGAACCACGACGAAGTCGACATCCTCCGGCCCTTTCCCGGCCAGCGGAGTCTCCACTCCCGGATAGAGCTTCACGGGGCGAAGATTAATGTACTGGTCCAACTGAAACCGGAGTTCCAGCAGGAGGCCTTTCTCCAGGATCCCAGGTTGGACTTGCGGGTGACCGACGGCTCCCAGGAAGATCGCGTCATGTTGTCGCAACTCATCCACCGCGCCGGCCGGAAGAGTTTCCTGAGTCCGGAGGTAACGTTCACCTCCAAAGTCGTATTCACGTGTCTTGAAAGTGAAACCTTCCAGTTCGGAGACCGCCTGGAGGACCTTAATTGCTTCCGCGGTAACTTCGGGACCCGTCCCGTCTCCGGGAATAACAGCGAGGTTCAATGACTTCATGGCGTAATTGGGGCAACTGGCAAAGGTTCGGGGAAATCGGCGGCCCACGGCACATTGGCTCGCGGGCGAGCCCACGGCAAGGGCTCGGGTGCCGGACTCTGCCCGTGGGTTATACGACGCCCATGTCCCAAAGGGAAGTAGGTGGGCGCCGTCCGGGCCCCTCTCGAGAGAAACGCGTCTAGTTCGAGCTGAAGCCGATGGGGGCGTGCAGATCGGAACCGACCGGGTTCTGGCTGAACTTCCGATAACAAGCCGGGCAAAGGTCGTAGGTCCGTGTCCCCGATGCATGACGAGCGGTCAGATCGCAGTCGTCGTCTTCCAGTTGATGAAAGGCGGCCTTCTCGAGGTTTTCCTGGATTTCCTCCAAATAGTCCCGGTCACTTGTTTCCTCCTCGCCTTCCAGAGGATCAAGTGCCACGTGGACCTCCAGTTTCACAACGTAGCGGATTTCGTCACTCGGATCGATCGTTTTCCGGCAGCGGTCACACGAGTAGTGGATCATGAATCGCAGCCCCCTTTAGGGCGTAAGTAGCGAATCCGGAGTGGACCGGCTAGTCCACCCATTGTTTCCCTCCAAGACCTTCATCGTAATGCGCCGCGGGAAACCGTCGCAAGTCGACCTGGGAAAGAAATTTCACTCTTCTCGCGACTTTTTCTCAAGATGCTGGTCGAAGACTTTCCGCCCGCCTAGAATGTAGCGGAAATTCCTCAGCCCCCCAACCGGACGCCAACGGTGACGGAGGGGTTGAACGCCGCGAAGGATGACCTGAGAGGCACCTATGCGAGACGCCGATCCTTATGGCAAGCTTAGTCGTAGTGTCCTGGTACTGAATCGCTTTTACATGGCCGTCCATATCGTGACGGCTCGACGTGCCTTCGTGCTGCTCTACCGGCAGAACGCGGAGGTGATCCACGTCGATGAGGGTCAGTTCCTCAACTACGACTTCGAAGCGTGGCTGACGCTGAGCGAGATGCGGAAGCACGAGAAGGGAGAGCACGAAGATTGGGTTCGTGCGGTCCGCTTCGAAGTGCAGATTCCCCGCGTCATTCGATTGACTCAGTTCGATCGCCTGCCGCGCCAAACGCTCCGTTTCAATCGCCGCAATCTATTCGCTCGCGATGGTCACCAGTGCCAATACTGTGGTCGCTGCTTTCCGTCGCACCAGTTGAGCATTGATCACGTGGTCCCCCGCAGTCGCGGTGGAACCAACTCGTGGGACAACGTCGTCTGTTCCTGTGTGCGTTGCAATACGACCAAGGGGGGGCGAACGCCCCAAGAAGCCAAGATGAAATTGCTTCGTCCTCCCGTCAAGCCGAAGCATCATCCCCTGCTGGTGCATAAGCTGGTGAACCCCCGCTACGCCAGTTGGCGGTCCTTCCTGCCCGCTGAACAGTTCCCGGAACTGGCCAGTGGAAATAACGTCACGGCATGGGATTGATTCGGCGGTTGGACGGTGTCGGAACAGAGGGCGACCTTGCTCTGAAAGACTTCCCATCCCATCTCCGGGTTACTCGACGCGGTGCGGGCCCGTCGAGTAACCCGGGCTACTCTCTCCCTCCTGGAAGAATCGGGCTGGAAGAATCGGGCTGGAAGAATCGGGCCTTGGTGGTTTGCGTTCCCAATGTCTATCGGCAACCAAGTGTCGCTAACTGTTGTTTCGCCTCGAGGTAATCTTGTGTGGCATGCCGCACCGGTTCCGGAAGCTGCGGGACCAGCGAAGAGCGGGTAGCCTGGGGCGAAGCGATCAAGACGTGCTCCAGCC
>JBJHCD010000566.1:0-4680 GCA_050485845.1 Pirellulaceae bacterium
AAATCCCTCCGCGCAGCTGAGGAGTAAGCCTGAAACGGCTTAATTAATTCCCCTTTTTCCAAAGGAGAGCGTCGCACGCGTCCGGTCACATCGACCGCAGTAGCTCGATCGCTTCATTCGGCTTCATTTTCCGGATTCCAAGTGATGGCAAGTCGATAAGCTCCCCAATCAACCGGGTGGCAAACCGTTCCATGTCCGAGGCGATTTGAGCGGGAATGGTCGCTGCATACTCGGGATCGATTACCAGCATCAGCCTGAAGACGTCATTCTTGTGTTTCTTGATGTCCGACGAACGGACCGAATCCCCACGATCCTTGCGCTCCGACAGGTCGAGCCAGGCCCGGGCTTTCAGGGGAATCAGGTGTTCAGCGCGTACAAACGAAAGATCGCCGTCCACAAGTCTTCCATCTCGCACCCATCCGTAGTAATCGGCGTCGAGCAGAATGGCCGAAAGGCTCGAAACCGCATCGTCCACGGGAATAGGCGTCAGGTGACCTTCGCCCTGGAACACGATGGCATCCGGCACGCGAGAGAACAACTCGAGCATGGCCGGAAAGCCACTGCTGCCCGGCCGCTGGAATCGATAGTATTGCCGCCGTTCGCCATCGACCGTTCTCGCCGCATAAGCACCTGCACCCACAAACTCCCAGAACGCTCGGACGAAATTTGAATTCAGCGACTCCAGCAAGAGCACGATGTCCAGGTCCTTCGTGGCCCGAAAAGGCTGGGGGGCGGCACGCATGGCCAGGTCACAGGCGGCTCCTCCGATCAGGGCATATTGATCGACGTATTCGGCAAAATGGCTCGCAAACCGCTCCAGTCCTTCTACCATGGCATCGACTCCATCATCTCGCTTAGCGCCGCTTGAACGCGCTCGTCCTCCGATTCTCTCAGCGAAAGGAACAGTGACAATCGATCGACCAGTCCATCTCGCGCGAGAAGCCGTGGATCGTAAGTCCAAAGTTCTATCTCCGCTCCGTGTTGCTCCCCGGTCGCTCCAAGTGATTGTCGGGTTTCTTCCTCCCAGTCACTTGCGCCCACTGCATAAGTCGGGCGACTCCCTGCGGAAATCATTGTGTACTGGGAGAGAGCCGACAGGCCGGCAGTCACACCGAAGTCACGGTGCCCAACGTCTTCGAGCACTACCCGATCCCTGACCGGACTTCTGAGCTGCAGCTGAGCGGCCTGCCACACGACTATTGGTTCATCCGCCAGATGCAGGTACCTGTGTCGCCCTTTGGCCTCGACCTTTCCGAGCTGGGAAATCTCTAGTTCCGTGAATGCTCGACTGACGGTCATCTTTGAATAGCCAAGCCGGGCCGCCAGTCCAATGACCGTCCGCTTGGTAACATCCTCATGGAGCAAGAGGTAGAGCAACGTAGCTTGGGCGGCCGGGGTGAGCGTGCGAGATTCGCTGGGACGATTGCGGAAATACTCGCGGAGGTCCAGACCGAACCGAGGAAGGTAGAGCTGGTTTCCCGGAATCACGAACTGCACACCCTGCTCAATCAGCCGCCTTCGCAGATCGCTCGTGAGCCCAAGCCGTACGTAGATTACGTCGCCGGGAAACTTGTCTCGAAGCTGATCCATCTGCTTGCGAATCGTTGCAGGCGACAGATCCTCATTGCCGGTGTCGACCATTGTCACGCATGGTTGCCCAAGGAACTCGAATTCGTGGAAGTCATAGGCTTGCCTGAGAAAGAGTGGCAACCGGCTCTTGCCGGGCCACTCCCGGAGCGAGACTGCCACTCCGAGCGTGTCGGCGAGATATTTCGTGAATGGTTCGCGATAGTCGGCCATGGCTTCCCTTGTAACGGCAATATCGCACGATAACACAAGTCGTGTTACCGTGCAACGACAGCGTTACATTTATCGGGGCGACTTCATCTCTTTGCCCCAGCACGGTCGGGTCGATTTCGCGAACTGTCTGGGCAACTCGGTATCGCGTTCCATCGGCGGGCAGGAGGCAACCCAGCCGAGTAAAGGACCGGAAACTGGCCCCGCTTGTTGACGTATCTTCCTGTTTTAATTGACTTTCCGACATACTAGCGAGGCTGACAGGAATCGAGATCCCGCTCACGGGTGGAAACTGGACCGCGCCACAGGGGCAATCATTTATAAGGGAGACAGTGCCTCCAAAGAGAAGGGTGTCGCACCGTCACGAGGTAGTTTGTAACCCGCGTCCTGCCCGAACAAGTCGGGCGGGTCAGCACATGTGGGAGTTTTGTCGGCGGGGCGGCGAGCGTCATGGAAGGCCGAACGAAACGATGACAGCAGTCCTTAGGCTCGCTTCGGCCGAAGCGAGCCTAAGGACTGCTACACCAACTGTCAACCATCATTCCAGACGAACCCGAAGCTCTCGCCGCCCGTTGAGCCCCCGTAAAATGAGCCGTAAGGCACTTCAAAATAGGCCTTTACCGGATTCTGCTTTGTCTTGGGTTTATGCGAGTATATTCGGAGGGCTACCGGGTGTGTGGCCCGCAATTCGGCAGAGAGCCCCTGACGCAAGAGCCCCCACGGGAGTCCGAACAACAAAGCCTCTGTCGAAAAGTACTACCCCCCAAGTCGATTGGCGATCGCTCATGGGACAACTTGAAAGATTTTCCCGACGATGCTTTGGGTGCGTACGGAATCGAAGAGATCCACCCAGACTCTTTCATTTTTAGCCAGTTGGATTTGGCACCCAGCGTGGAGCTGACCGCCGTGAAACAAACCCGCGCGAGACTGAAGAATCCGCCGAGATCACCAGAAGAATATCTCGGCTGTCTCGGGGCGCAGGGACTGACGCAGACCGTCAGCGAGCTGAGGCGTTCGATACAGTTGATCTGAGACCATGATTGGGTTGCCTTTCCGGCTTGCCAATGATCACATTCTGGAATGCCAAACCAGCAGTGCGGCGAGATAGAGGTGTCCTTCGGGAAACGGATCACAGAGCTCAACTGACGATGCGGAGATCGCAAATTGCTTCTTGCCGTATTCGACGATCAAATCGACGCCGAAACCAGCGTTCCTGGAAGGACTGGCGTCCACAACTGAAACTGGTTGCCCCAGCACGACGGCATCGAAGGGGAAAGCGAGTTCTTGAATGGCCATATCGACCAATCCCGCTCCCTGCTCGTCTCCGTAACAGTCAACGGTTGCTTCCTCGTGGGCTTCTTCGATATCAGCATCATCGCACTTGGTCAGCCATGTCGGGTAGACAATTCTCATGACTTTGACTCCGCAAGTTTGCGTAGTTCGGTATCGCAAATAAAGCCGACTTCGTCGGCTCTGATCATCTCGGCAGCCCATTGCTTTGCATGTTCACCACCGGCAAGTTTGACAGCCTTGATGACTGGCTTCAGACAGTCTTCAATCTCATCACTCATCAAACCCTCGTCACTGCAGGCAACCTGATAGCTACCCCGTTTCATTAGTTCGATGGAAAGCCGCTTGGCCTGAGCGTCGGGTATTTCTTCGCAATCTTTTTTGCAGCTTGGTCAGCGATTCGTGATCCTTCTTCACCGCCAACCGCACCGCGGAGTTCGGCGAGTAGCCTCGCGGCTTTAAAGTAGTTTTCGGTCGACCGCGATTGGATCAGTTTCTCCGCATCTGCAAACGCTGCCGAGGGATCTTGGCGGATTTTGGCGAAACGTTTCTCGAGTTTGCGCTGCTCGCTGGCCTGTTCTCGTTTTTTCCTTTGATCCGCTTTTGCATTTGCCAACATCCGCAGCTCTTCGAGCGCGCGTCCGCTATTATTCGCGGGCCACGTGGCTTTGCCGGATTGGTCTCGCATGGCAGCCAGCGACTCGGCACGCACCGCCGCCGCGTCATCTTGAAGAACACGCCGCATGAGCGCACGCAGGGTCTCGAGGTTCTGATTGGCCAACCAGTCGTCAACATCGGGCTCGCGGGCGGCTTGACCGGGCAGCTTGGGTGACTGTCCGTTGGCGGCGGCAAGCAAATCGCGATCCAGCTCATAGAAGTCGACCAGCTCGTCAAGTTCGGGCGGAAGCTTTCCGAGCCCCGCCGGTACAGGCGGCTCGATAGATTCTTCGTCCCAATTGCATGCCAGCCAGCCGAGATAGAGCACCCGAGTGTCACCGGACATCAATCCTTCGCGGATCTTCGGAAGATGCGTTACCATTCGATCAAAGTCGAAATAGTCCTCGCTGTAGAAACCTGCATCGCATTCGGGTTGGATCGACAGCACACCCCCTTTGCCGCGTTTGTCTTTCTTCCACTCGATAGTGATACTCGTTCGTAAATTGCCACCGCGTCACCTCCGCCCGCGTCGACTGGTGACGCATGTACTCGAGCTGCTTGTCATCGAGCGGTTTGTCGCCTGCGGCAAAATAGATGTATTGGAAAACACTCATGATTTGCCATTCCGTTGCGACTTTGTCATTATGCCGTTGCCTCTAGGTAAGGACGCATGACGTTGGCCATGCGACAGGATTTGGCTGCTTCCCAAAGTTGATTCGGTCTTGCCAGGTCATTGCAATACCTCGGGGAGCTGAATGCGATCTCCCATGCCGGCCCTGTCTCTTGTGTTAACCAGTTTGCCGAGTCAAACAGAGACTCAGAGGTGAGCGTTGCATCCACGACGTCCTGCCTTGCGCAGGGCAATTGAGTGGTGGCCGATTGGGAACGCGTCAGGCGCGGTGGGGTGGCGGCTCAGCGCCAGCGTTCCCGAGAACC
>JBJHCD010000567.1:0-4676 GCA_050485845.1 Pirellulaceae bacterium
GAGACAGGTCGGGGGAACCTTGGTGATGACTTCGAAGCCGACGAAGACCGCCAGGACGAAGATCGCGAGGTTGCCGATCAGATCGGGTTGCCGAGCAGTCGTGCCCGTGGCCATGTCGCTGACCGAATCGGCTCGCGATTCAGGCGTCGACTCGAGTAGCTCGTCGGTTGTTGGCTCGGAAGGAAACTCCGAAGTCGAATCCGAAGTCGAATCGGCATTCGACTCGGAATCCGGCTCGGATGCTTCCCCCGTGGTGTCGGAGTTCGATTGAGCGAGCGCGGAGCGGGCTGTCCCCTCGGGGAATGCCAGTAACGCGGTGAGGCCGATCAACAGGCCGGCGAGCGAGAGATTCAGGAGCGAGCCGACCGGGCGTCTATCGCGAGGGTGCGGGGACATGGATCAGTTTTCCTCCGGTGTACTGGGCGGTTGATCGGGAGCAGCCTCTTGGGAGGTGGCCGCTTCGGATGCAGCCGGATCGGGGCCGGTCGTATCGGGGCCAGGCGACGTAGGGGTAAGGGGTTCCAGGTGCAACAGCTCGCGAATCCGAGCGTGAATGATATTGCCATCGCGAGTCAGGAGAGTTTCTCGGACAATCTCGTCTTCCAAGTCGACGGTCCACTGTTGTTTCTTCATCAAGTTCACGAGGAACTTGGTGACATTGTTTCCGAACATCTGGCTGGCGTCCTTGGGGGCTTCCGAGGGGAGGTTCGTCGGGCCCAAGATCGTCACCCCCTGCTGGACCACGCGTTGATCCGGTTGGCTCAATTCGCAGTTCCCACCACGTTCGGCGGCGAGATCCACGACGACACTTCCTGGGGCCATCCGCCGGACGGCATCGGCCGTGACCAGCAGGGGCGAAGGTTTTCCGGGGATCGCGGCCGTGCTGATGACGACATCATTTTCCGCGACGACATCCGCCAGGAGGCTGCGTTGTCGCTGGTAGAACTCCTCGCCCAAGGCCTTGGCGTATCCTCCTCGATCTTCGGACTGTTCTGTTTCGAGTGCCAATTCAATGAATTTTCCACCGACGCTCTCGACCTGTTCGCGACAAGCGGGGCGAACGTCGTAGGCATGCACGACCGCGCCGAGTCGGCGGGCCGTGGCGATGGCCTGTAGCCCCGCTACACCCGCGCCGATGACAAAGACCCGAGCGGCAGACAGGGTGCCGGCGGCGGTCATCATCAGGGGGAAAATCTTGGGAAGTTCCAAGGCCGCCAGCAAAACCGCTCGGTAGCCGGCAATCGTGGCCATCGACGACAGCACATCCATCGACTGGGCCCGAGTGATGCGCGGAATCAGTTCTAGCGAGAAACAGTTCACTCCGGCTTCCGCCATCCGCTGAACTTGGTCCGGCGCACCGAGCGGATCCCAGAGTCCCAGTGTGAATTGGCCCGGTCGGAAAAGAGGGAGGTCGGCCTCGCCTGTTTGGGGATTGCTTCCCATGCCGCGGATCTGAACGATCAGATCCCCTTCCTGGAACAATTGCTCTCGAGTCTCGAGCAGCGTGGCTCCCTGGTGAGTGTACTGATCGTCCAGATAACCCGCTTGCTCGCCGGCTCCTTTTTCCACCAGCAGTGAATAACCCGCTTTGCGAAGGGGAGCGACATTGGCGGGCGTGAGCGCGACACGACGCTCACCCGGACACGTCTCTCTCGGAACAGACACCTTCATGAAATGGTCTCGCTGGGTAGCTAGTCAGAATGTTAAGTCGCAAAAGTCCGTCGGATGGGGGCCTCTTGATAGGGCGGTGGGCGCTGGGGGCTTCGGGGTTGGGGAATTTTGAAACACAACATGGCGGGAGTCGGGACGGCTAGCGGATTGTAATCTACACCCTCCCCGTTCGCGACCCTTGGCGTATAATAAGGGCTGCTCTGACTTGGTTTCGTTCCGAGTTCACTGACTTTCGATTCGTCGCCCATTTCAGCGTTGCCCGTCGTCATCCCGAATGGGTGGGGCGTCGCGACACTCCTCCTTCGGCCTTCGCCCAACAAGCGGAAAGCCGCTTAACGTTTCATGAATCTCGCCACTTCCTCTGAGGCACGTCCCCTGGAACTTGCTCCTTATAAATCGCTTGATAATCAGGAGTTGGCCGAGCGGATTTCGCGCATTCGCGCCGAAATGGGCTCCCGACTACTCATTCTCGGGCATCACTACCAGCAGGATCAGGTGATTGAACACAGCGATCTGCGAGGTGACAGTTACCAGCTGAGCAAGCTGGCGGCCGAGAGCCAGGACTGCCGCTGGATTGTCTTCTGCGGCGTCCATTTCATGGCTGAAACGGCCGATATTCTGGCGAATCGGCCCGAGAAGCTGACCGAGCGGAATGGCGAGCGAGTTCGAGTCATTTTGCCCGACATGGCGGCGGGCTGTTCGATGGCCGACATGGCCGCGATTCAGCAGGTGGAGAACGCCTGGGCCGATCTCGGCGAAGTGCTGGATACCGACGACATCACCCCCGTGACGTACATCAACTCGGCTGCCAGTC
Organism: Pirellulaceae bacterium; assembly: GCA_050485845.1. Classification (GTDB taxonomy): domain Bacteria; phylum Planctomycetota; class Planctomycetia; order Pirellulales; family Pirellulaceae; genus JBJHCD01. The sequence continues at coordinate 2,486 of JBJHCD010000567.1, forward strand.
TCAAGGCATTCTGCGGCAAGCATGGAGGTGTTGTCTGCACGTCGAGCAATGCCGAGGCGGTACTGCGGTGGGCGTTTGCCCGGACGAGCCGAGTGCTGTTTTTTCCCGATCAGCATCTGGGCCGGAACACGGCACTGAAGATGGGAATTTCCAATGAACAAATGCCCGTGTGGGATCCATACGATCCGGACCTGGGAGGAAACTCGGAAGACGCCCTTCGGCAAAGCAAGGTCTTGCTATGGAAGGGGCACTGTAGCGTTCATCAAATGTTCCAGGCCGATCACGTTCACCAGTTTCGCCAACGTTTTCCGGGAATCAAAATCCTGGTCCACCCCGAGTGTCCGCGAGAGGTCAATGATCTAGCCGACATTTCCGGTTCCACGGGCGCGATCATCCGCGCGGTGGAGGAAGCTCCGGCAGGGACGAAATGGGCGATCGGGACGGAATTGCATCTCGTCAACCGCCTCAAGAAGGAACATCCCGAGCAGGAGATTCATTTCCTCTCACCGGTCGTCTGCATGTGCGCGACGATGTACCGCATCGACTTGGCTCATCTCTGCTGGAGCCTGGAGAACCTCCAGGCGGGTACGCCGGTGAATGTCATTGAAGTGGATGAAGCGACGGCCGAATGGTCGCGAGTTGCACTGAATCGCATGCTGGCCATTCACTAAGCTAAGGTTGATCGTCCGATGGACTATTCGGCGGGCGGGTCTGGAGGATCGAATTCCAGCGGGAGGCGGCTAGATCGTACAAGGAGAGTCGCAGCCGATCTTGTTTCTTGGCCAATTGCTGGTTCATGCGGTCGGTCAGCCGGTCTTGGCGTTTCTCCAACACGTCATTGATGACGCGGCGGAGGAGTCGCCCGAGTTCCTGCGCTAGGTCGCCTCGGAGGTGGCTGAGTCGCCGGAGGTCGAGACTGACCAGGCGAATATCCGCTTCTTGAATTCGAGGTACCACGAGCACGTCCGGGGGGAGTCGTTTGGCATCTAGCTGAAGGGAGATCTCGCAGGTGGCCTGCAGCCGCACCACTGCCTCGGCGTCGCCGCTGACGCTCAAAAGCTGGACACCATAGCGCCAGTGCATGTATCGGGCGAACGTTTGGAGGCGAGCGGTCGCTTCGATGTCAAAAAGCAGTCCCTTGTCCGATTGCCGAGGGCGAAGTAGCTGGATGTCGAGGTCCTGCTGGGGATCGGCCAGTTCCAGCTGGACCAGTTGCCAGTGACCGTGTGGGACTTCTTTGCGGCGACGGCTGGTGCGAAGTTCCAAGCCCTCGCGGCGGATGTTCAGGCCCGAGACAACTTCGATGGTCCTTCCCCAATCCTTGCGAGTTTCGTGCTGCCGAGGAATTGCGTCGTGGACCAGTTGTTGGATCAGGTTGTCAAACAGGTTTTCCTTCTCCTCGAGTTCCGCCGATGTCTCGACCGGTCGGGTGGGAGTGGGGTGCTCGGGCGACTGACACAGGCCTGCCTGAGGCATTGCCAGGAGTAGGAGCAACGCCAGTTGCGTAAGGACCTCGCGCCAAGTCACTCGGCAATCTCCGACCTTCCAATCTCTTGGGAAAATTCGACTTCACGGTTCAGCTTTTCGCCCGTCAGCCTTGCTGCTCCGCTGTCCGCGAACTCCGTGTTCGGCGGGCTCGACGGTGGGCGAGCCGCAGGGGGGGACTAAGCGGAGTAGAGAAGATTCCCCGGCATGGGGCAAGGCCGAATTCCAACAGTCCGTTGTCGCATTGTTGCGCTACCGCTTCACTTTCCGGCGGCGGCCGATACCGTCGCCTAGTCCTTTGCGGGAGCCGAAACTCGGAAGAGTGAAGCAGCGAAGAATGAATAAAGAGCGAAGGGTGGGCTGGGCAGAGGTCGAGGTATTGGCCTGGAATTGGCTGCGGCCGTCACGGAGAAATTGGTTCAATTTCTTTCCGGGTCGGAGCAACTTCCACCATCGCGCCGTTCAGGGGAATAGGAACGGGATAAACCCTGATGCACTCTTTCACCCAACGCCGTGCAGCCCAAGCAAAGGGTGTCTGCGGATGTTTTTGGATCTTGAGGCTCCCCCTTACGAATTCCTCGGAAGCCGCAACCATTTTTCTGTCCGCCATTTTTTTGTCAGCGGTTTTCGCCACCGAGCGAGCGTTTCCCATCCGTACTTTCGACGCGGGGCGGTCGCCGGCCACCATTCGCCCCGGGCCCCCCAA
>JBJHCD010000568.1:0-4675 GCA_050485845.1 Pirellulaceae bacterium
TGGCCACCTTTTCGGTGGAGACCCTGAATCCGGTGGAGACCCTGAATCCGGTGGAGACCCTGAATCCGGTGGAGACCCTGAATCCGGTGGAGACCCTGAATCCGGTGGAGACCCTGAATCCGGTGGTTTTGCAGATTCCCGCCTTCCCTCCCGCTTGACCTAGTCTATCGCTGTTCCGCGACTCCTCGACGTTCGTGATTCGATCTTTTCCTGCTCGGACTCCCTTTCCCCCTGCGCGGGTGAGTGAGTCGGGATACGTGATCTCCATGCTCGTAATCGGCCTTGTCGGTGGCATAGCCAGTGGCAAAAGCTTGGTCGCTCGACGATTTGCCGAGCGAGGAGCGATTGTGTTGGACGCCGACCGAGTGGGCCATGAGGTGCTGGAAACGCCGGAAGTCAGGCGTGCCCTGCGGGAGCGGTGGGGAGCGGCCATTTTGGATGTGGGGGGGAAAATTGATCGTGCCGAGGTGGCTCGCCGCGTCTTCGCGCCGCCACCGGACGGCCCTCGCCAACTTCGTTTCCTGGAGGAATTGACTCACCCACGAATTCAAGCTCGACTGGCCGCGGCCATTCGCTCGGCTGAGTGCCAGGGGATTGTCCCCGCCCTGATCCTGGACGCCCCTTTGTTGTTGGAGGCGGGCTGGGATGTGCTCTGTGAGGAAATTGTGTTTGTCGACGCCCCGCGCGAGGTTCGGCTCCGCCGAGCCATCAAGTCGCGGGGGTGGAGCGAGTCCCAATTTACGGCTCGCGAGCAAGCACAGTGGCCGGTGGAGCGGAAACGGGGTCGAGCGACGGCCATTCTGGACAACTCGGGAGACATCGCCAGCACTCAGGCATGGATCGATGACTTCTGGCAGCGGGTGACAGGCTCGCTCCGGCAGCCCACCTCGGTTTAGCTTTCCCACTTCCATCACCCCACGGATCTGCTCCTTTCTCCACTTTTCTCCTCTTTTTTTGATCTCCGTTTTTTCCACGCCACGCTTTCCCCCCCTTAGTCATCCATTCGGATACCCACCGTTCGCTCCCTTCTCACGCGAACTACTCCCACCTCCACAGGAGTTACCTTGGATCATGGTCAGATCACGCCGCTCGACAATTCAAAATGAACCGGTCGATCACGACGCCCCCGCGTCGACGCTTCCCAACGATGGTGCTTCGTCGAATCCCCCGGAACTGCCGGAACGGGACGAGTACGACTTGGATCAGGAAGAACCCCTTTCGCTCGCCGAGGAAATCGCCGAGGAAGCGGACCGAGGGAAGCGATTGCCGGACAGCTACGAAAAGGTCAAGCAGGGCGAAGTGCATATCGCCGAGTTGCAGAAGATGAGCATGGCGCAGCTGATCGATGAAGCGCGTCAGGAGAACCTGGTGGAAGTCGCCGGGATGAAGAAACAGGACTTGATTTTCAAGATCCTGAAAGAACGCGTGAAGATGAATGGGCTGATGTATGGCGAAGGGACTTTGGAAGTCCTGCCCGACGGATTCGGGTTCCTCCGCAGCCCCGACTATCACTACCTCTCGTGCCCCGATGACATCTATGTGTCACCCAGTCAGATTCGCCGATTCGGGCTACAGACCGGGGCCACGGTTTCCGGGCAGATCCGGCCGCCGAAGGAAAACGAGCGTTACTTTGCCCTGCTGCGCGTCGAAGCCATCAATTACCAGGATCCGAATCTGCTCTCGGATAAAGTCCAGTTTGACGATCTCACTCCACTGCATCCCAATCAGCGGATTCTGATGGAGTACAGTTCGACGGACACGGCAACTCGAGTGGTCGACATGATCGCTCCGATCGGCTTTGGACAGCGTGGTCTGATTGTCAGTCCACCTCGAGCGGGAAAGACACTTCTGCTGCAGAAGATGGCTCGGGCCGTGCTGCATAACTTCCCCGACGCCTACGTGATCATGCTTTTGATCGACGAGCGGCCGGAGGAAGTGACGGACATGGAGCGGGAGGTGAAGGGACCGAACTGCGAAGTCATCAGTTCGACCTTCGACGAACCCTCGTCGCGACATGTTCAAGTTTCCCAAATGGTGATCGAGAAGGCGAAGCGAATGGTCGAGTATGGCCATGAAGTGGTGATCTTCCTGGATTCGATCACGCGTCTGGCTCGAGCTTGGAATTCCGAGTGTCAGCCGTCGGGGAAGATTTTGTCGGGAGGCCTGGACGCCAACGCCCTGCAACAACCGAAACGCTTCTTCGGCTCGGCCCGCAAGGTCGAGGAAGGAGGGTCCCTGACGATCATTGCCACGGCGCTGATTGACACCGGAAGCAAGATGGATGAAGTGATTTTCGAGGAGTTCAAGGGAACGGGAAACCTGGAAGTGGTGCTCGACCGCCGACTGGTCGACAAACGAGTCTGGCCCGCCATTGACATCAATCGAAGCGGCACTCGCCGCGAAGAGATGCTGATGGATCCCGAGGAGCATCGTCGCGTCTGTATTCTGCGCCGAGTTCTCCATGAGATGAACCCCAGCGACGCGATGGAATTCCTGGTGTCGCGACTGGAGAAGACCAAAACGAACGCCGAGTTCCTGATGAGCATGAACGTCAAGTCCTAAGACTCATAAGTTCCCCAAGGAGTGGTGGGTGAATGGCCGAATGGGAAGGTAAACCACGGGCAGCCGAGAAAGCTCGGTTCGCCATTGTCGTGTCGCGTTACAACGAGTCGATCACGGCCAAGCTGCTCGACGGCGCCCGACAAACACTTCAGCAGGCGGGAGTGGCCGAGAACCACATTGATGTCGCTTGGGTTCCCGGTGCGTGGGAACTCCCCTTGATCGCTCGAAAATGGGCTGACCGAGGAGGCTATGCGGCGATCCTCTGCCTGGGGGCGGTCATTCGAGGTGAAACGACCCACGACCAGTACATCAATCAGCAGGTCAGTCACAGCCTGGGACAGTTGGCGATGGAATGCCGGGTTCCGGTGCTGTTCGGCCTGCTGACCTGCCAGACACTGGAACAGGCCATTCACCGAGCTGGAGGGAACGTGGGGAACAAGGGGAGCGAATGTGCCGAGGCGGCACTTCGGATGGCCGACTTGCTGCGTCAGCTGGACCAACGGGGCGATTAACAGCTCGGCAAGGAACGCTGCCGCGAAGTAACCGACCGAGAAAGCGTCAGCGCGGCCCGCGCTCCCACGTTGCGTCGAGCCCCCCGCGACCCGTTTTCACGAGCCGAGTGCCAGGCAAGGCGTGACGCGACTACTGTTGTTCCTTGTTACGTTCCTTGAGCAGTCGATCCAGGACCCCGTTGACGAACTGGGGAGACTGACGGCCCCCATAACGCTTGGCCAATTCAACCGCCTCGTTGATCGCCACCTGTCCCGGCGTATCTCCGAAGAGGATTTCGTATCCCGCCAGGCGTAGAATGTTGCGATCCGTCACCGCCATTCGCCCCAGGCTCCAGTTTTCGGCTCGAGCCGTCAATAACTCATCGATCTGAGGCCGGTTTTGCCGGACACCCCGCACCAACGAACGAGCAAACTCGATTAATTTATCATCGGGTCGGAGACGCCGACAGAGAAACTCATCCGACGCCTTCATGTTCCGGGTCGGGTTCAGATCGTCTTCGTACAGAATTTGGAGCGCGACTTCTCGGGCGCGACTTCGTCTCGACATGTCCAGTCCGTTGCAATGAGGGGACGCTCGGGTGATCGGCGAGCAATTGTAGCAAATCGTCATTCCCAAAGGGGCCTCCACGCACATTCCACCCACATTCCACCCAAAGACAATCTCGTGGAAAAACGATAAGCTGAGGGTGGTCCCGTACTACGAAATACTTGGTGAGTCATCATGGCCTGGTTTCGCCGTTCTCAAACTCCTCCCCCTCCGACAACTTCTTCTTCCGAGTCCGCGTCGCGAGCGGCGGATGAGTCCGCGCCCGAATCCTCCCCCTCGGAGGGTACCGCCTCGAGGGAAGGCTCCTCCCAAGAGGTATCGGCCCCCGCCAATTCCGGGACCGGGCTCTTCTCTCGCATTCGTCAGGGCCTGAAACGAACCTCCGACGTGCTCCGAACCGACATTCGCGATCTCGTGGCGAGGAAACAGGGACAGCTGGTGGACGACTGGTTGGATGAGCTGTATGCGATCCTCATCAAGACCGACAGGGGGGTCGGACCTGCCGGTGAAATTCGTGAATACGTGGCCAACGAATTTCGGGGCCGAGTGGTCACGTTTGAGCAGCTCTCGCAAGCCGTCCAAGAGAAATTTCGCGAGCTGCTGGGGAATGCCTCGTCGGAAGTCCACTTTGCCGAGCAAGGGCCGACGGTCATTCTGGTCGTGGGAGTCAACGGATCGGGAAAAACAACCTCCATCGCGAAGCTCGCGCATCGCTTTCAGCAGCAGGGGAAGCAAGTTGTTTTGGGGGCCGGGGATACGTTTCGAGCCGCCGCCGTGCAGCAACTGAAGATGTGGGCCGAGCGACTCGGGGCCGACATCCTCGAAGGCCAGCCGGGAGGCGACCCGGCGAGTGTCGCTCATCGGACCGTCAGCCGGGCGATCGAGAAAAACGCCGATGTCTGCATCATTGACACGGCCGGACGTCTGCAAACCCAGGCCAATCTGATGGATCAGCTGAAAAAGATCCATCGAGTGATCCAGAAGCTGGTCCCCGAGGCCCCCCACGAAGTCCTGCTAGTGCTGGATGCCACGGCGGGCCAGAACGGGCTGAGCC
>JBJHCD010000569.1:0-4673 GCA_050485845.1 Pirellulaceae bacterium
CCCCCGTCACGTGCGCCGGCGCCGCGACTCGGCGCGACCGCGTGCCGGCGCATCACGTCGCGCGCCAGTGGTACCGTCGAGCATGTCCGCACGTGCGACGGTCGTGCCCGGTAACGCGCTCGTGGTGCTACGCGCGTCGGTGCAGCGGACCAGCTCCTGATCATTCGGGTTGACATCGCCGATATTCAAAGTTCCTCTCCGCGATCAACGCCATAGCGTCAGGCGTAACTCCGCGATCGTTGCGTGGTGACATCGCACCCGGGGCATATTAGCCGGGTGTTCTCGACAGTGTAGCCGACTGCGGCGCTAAATCGATCCAACACGCAATATCTCTCCGGAAGCGGATGCGAGCATATGGTGCACAGTCCGCCCTGTTCTTGCCACTTCTCGGCCTTAAGCCGACGACGTACCATCGGCTTGCCTCGCTCATCGTAGACCAACTTCTTGTACACTTTCCTGCGCAGGGCGAACAGCAACTCCGCGTCATTGCCCGCCAGTTGACGGCGGCCAGCACGAACCATCGTGAGCAGGAGGCGGGCATCCTCAAGTTCCGCCTGCGTCAGCCTTCGATTTGGCATACCGAATTTCCTCGCCGAACGGCGGCGTTGACCGGGCCGCGGCAAAAAAAGTTTCCATTCAGAAGCCGCCCGATCCCCGGCTCCGTATCCAACGCTTCGTTTTCGCGAGGAGTCCCATATGCCGGACGAACGACGGCGGTAACGGGGCCGCCGCCAAACAGGCCACACCTCAAAACCCACGTGTGATCGGCGGCTCACGTTCACCGTTTTGTTCTGTTGCCTGCGCCGCGTCTACGGACGAGACCCACGAACATCACCACACCTTACACATTTCCAATCGCCAGTATGCGCACCCATGATCCGTTCTTTTTGGTAATCGTGCTGACAGTCAGCGCTTGTATCTTTTTGAGGTGCTAGTTCTCTGATTGTGCCTTGGTATTCGCCGCTAATTGTGTAGTCCTGCCCGGTATTCGAGTTGTGCCGTCGCCCGCCACGATTACGCCAGATGATGTGACCGCATTTTTCGCACGCAAGTTCTTGCGAGACGGCTGGTTCCTGCCACCGTTGAAACAACGTGTACAAACCGCCGCAAGAACCGCACGATATCGGGATCGGATCGGGAGTCTTGTATTCCGTCATTGGTTTGGATCAGTCATTGCGAAGGATCGCCGCAGCAGGTTTCGATAATGCTGCCTTGGTTTGGCAACAGAACGACGGCGGTAACGGGGCCGCCACAAAAAACTATGATTTCAACACACACTCATCGGCGGCTCCCGTTCACCGCTTGGTTAGCTGACCTCCTGCGCGACCTTGAAGATCGCCTCTTCAGGATTCTTGATTGCCGAAAGTATGTTTTCCGCGACCTTATTCAGGAGCTTTTGACCCCAAAATGGGTCACTGCAATCGTAGTAAATGACCCGAATGTGCTTGAGGTCGAACGGCACGTCTTCTTCGTTTGACGAAACGAGCACGACGGGTTTTTGAAGCGCGTGGGCAATACCAAGTTCGTAAAAGACATTAGGGTTCTTAGTTGTCAGTTCCGCAACCAACACCTTAGCGTTGTTGATGCCAGACCAGATCTGGTCAATGATTTTTCCAGTTCCAAAGATTTCAGTATCAGCGCGTACCGGTGTCAGGCCGGCCTTTTCGATTGCAGGCTTATACACCGACTCGTAGTAGCCACCGATCGGTGGGCGGAACGGCATCATTACGAAACACGTATCTGTTGATTTGACACCAGCAGAAGCACTGATCTTCTGGATGCGTTCTTCACCGTCGGCAAGCGGTTGAGCGTCAGTCGCGGAATGAAGAATTCGAACACGACCGTCATGTTCTTCAGACAGTTGCGCCGCTTTGAGTGCATTGGTGAAGACATCTTTGAACTCGGAAAGCTTGTCTTTCGGAATCTTGAATGTGTCTTCGAGGGCATTGTCAAAAAACTGTCGATCCGGAAGGTTTTCACCCCGATAGTGCAGATAGACATCCGATAACGTGGGGGCATTGAGAACAGCTTGCTGGTAGCCCTTGGTGACATCCTCTTCGGCCTTTGGCCGTAGGATCTTCCGGGCAAGATCGGTGACTTCCAGCGTTCCAGTTGATGGGCGATGCAGAAATCCATACTTGATTCCTGAACTTATCTCAACGGCAAACGGTCCTCTCGCTGATTTGAGGCCGAGGAATTCCGCAGCTTGTTTGTCGGTCGTAGGCTTGCCGGCGTTTTGGTCGAGAATGGCTTTAGGAATTCGCAGCGCGGCTTCCGCGCCGTGTCGAGGGTAACTGGACGCAGACGCGCGTCCGCCTTTTCCGGCGGGTGGCGATGTTCTGGTGAGGGCTTTCTTTTTCGGCGACTTCTTTGCCATGTGCAAGTGTCTCGTTGTCAGCTAACAAGTAGTATCTCGACTTCCCGGTATCCCAATATTTGTGATGGCCGAGTATTCTCGCCAGTGGGCGAGGACCCGTCAAGCACTTTTCTGCAGACATTGGGGGATGGAATATCCCCTCCGAATGAGGGCGACGGGCGAGTTCTCTGGAATACCGGATATTCTGTTCTGGACGGCGCCCAGAATATTCGGCACGCCCGAAATCGGACCGGGGCCCGCTCGTCGGGCGAGGCCGCGCGCGTTGGCCGGAGCCTTGCGCCGCTTCGAGACGCCCCGCCAACTCACCAACAAAGCCACCCGCGAAGCCTCGAACACGCACTCCCCGAACGACATGTAAAGCCGGGCATCGCGACGCCCGGGAGAACCCCCTCCCAAACTGCTCGACCAGTTCCGCCGCGAACTCCAACAGCTGCACAGGTCCCAGCGTAACGAAAGAGCCTACCTCCCACGAATCACCCGATTCATTGCCTTCCACCGCCGCCCTGACGGTTCCTGGAGACAACCAGATTATGGCGGTGGCGGACGCTTACATTACAATCTCGCACGGGTGCTCATGGCGATTTTGGCCGGCTCTTGCTCTCTCTTGCCAAACCATGATACGACCTCACCCGTAGGCGAGTCTCTCCACTCGCCGGTCGTCAGTTCACGCAGTGAAGCGGCCTTTCGGTAAACCGGGCATGGATACAGCCAGGCTAAGAAAGGCGAGCTGACGTTCACGGTCGGGCAAAGCGGACCTCGGTAAACTCGGTCTCATCAGCCGAGCTAAGAGGATTGGGGGTCGCGCCCCATACACTGGCCAGCGCAGGTAACGTGTTACCTGACCGGCCATGACTTCCGCTGCCCTTAGCGCTGGGTTGCATCGAGAGGTGCTCGCCCAGTGCGAAGGAGGCTCGTCGGAGTAATCCCAATACCGGTTCGGCTCACTTTGTTTCTGAGCCCGACCATCATTGGAGTAATCCCGACGTTCGATCCTATGCCATCCTTCAAGCTGTTCCTTGACATTCTGAAATCGGGCGAGGCGGAAAGACCTCTTCGAACTGACAGTCGTGTCAGTCGCAAGAGGCCGCTTTCGAACAAAGCGGGTGCGGCACGGAGTGCCTAATCCCGTCGCGGGGGCTGCTGGGCTTGCTCGGTCATCGACCAAGCGAGTTCCTTCAACCGTGCTGGCGTGGGGAGCTGTGAGTCTGGCGACAGACCACACCGGGGATGTCCACCTCGGGGATCAGGCCAAACACCTGACCGTGAAAAGCTCAACCATGAAAGGCCCAACCATACAGGTACGGAAGGGCTTGCCAGTCAGTCCACTGGGAGACGATGCCGAACAGAGACAACATCACTCAAGCGCCGCCGACACGAAGTCGGCCCAGGATACCCCGAGCTTCTGCTTTCGTAGGGGGAAATCAGGTCTCGCAAGTCTCCCTCACGGGAGACGGCCGCGACCTGGAAACTATGGCGAGCCGGAAGGCCGCACATACTCCAGTGATGCGGAGGCTAACCCCTCCTATCGACGTGAACCAGTGGAGGAAGTTCGAGCCTTGGCAGCAAGACGTGGTTTCAGGTGGCGGCTTCGGGAGAAGCCACTTCTTGAAATGGCGTTCTGACGGCGAACGCTCGAGGTGCGTCCAAAATACGACACCACGGTTCGCCGAAGGTTATGGGCATGGGTGCTATGGATTACGGGCATGCACTGAGGAAAGCAGTGCATGCCACCATCGGCATCTCTCCATGGGAGTGATTTTCCAGCCCTGCATGGAAGGAATGCCTCGAGCCCATTTGTTAGGGTTCGGTCTTCCCGAAATGCAGTCGCGCGGTCACACCCGCATGGTGCTCACCAAGGTTTTTCCAACGGCGTTTGGGAGTTGAGCCGTAATCAACTCCCCATTTTTATACACCAGCGCAAGGAGAAGCGAAGACGGAGCGTTGACCTGATGACCTACAAATGTGAAGCGGATTCACTCGAGGCCGTTGTCCAGCTCATTGCCGCGAGCTACCTCCGGCATGGCTACTACTGGTATGTAACCGGCACGATCCCCGACCGGAAGGACCCTCGTGAAGTCGATCGCAAGCTGATCGACAAGTACGACATCGATCTCAGCGACTGGGAAAGATCGCGACGAAAAAAGCGGGGGATCGCCGGCGTGCACTACCTCCGCCACGACCGCTGGTTCATCCTCATGGCCACGGAAGGGCACCACCCCCTGAAGTCCCCCGCGTCGGCCGGAGGTGAGAAGGAACAGCTTCGGGATTGTCGCCGAGTTCCCATTCGGTTCAGGGG
>JBJHCD010000570.1:0-4660 GCA_050485845.1 Pirellulaceae bacterium
CGGTATGCGTCGAGCCAAGTGACGGAAGACATCGTCTTGACTGTTGACGGACTGCCGACGGGGGTGGAGGTGGTGGGCGAAGGCCGAATTTCCCCAGACCAGCGAGAGGCAAAACTGACACTTCAATCGGCGGACGATGCTCCGGTATTGGCAAGTCCGATTGTTGTCAGGGGGAGGACCCGGATCAACGGAGAAGCGGCAACCTGCGTTGCGCGGGCCGTTGCTCATGGCGACTTATCCGCGGCGTCTCCCGAGGATCGGGAGATTTCCCAGGTCATGCTTTCCCTGACGATGCCTCCTCCGTTCGATCTGCTGCTGATTGATCGCGAGCGGCAGCGGGAAGTGCATCGAGGGACGACGTACCGAGCCGAATTCGAAATTGTGCGGCATCCCGGATTTGAAGGGGAAGTGGAGCTTCGCATGGCCGCCCAGCAAGCTCGTTATCGCCAAGGGATTCGAGGTGACACGGTATTGGTACCTCCTCATGTCGACCGAGCGATCTATCCCAGTTTCATGCCGGAGTGGCTCGGCACCGATCTCACTCGGCGGATGGTAGTCCACGGGGTCGCCAAGGTGCGGGATCCGGCGGGTGTGGAACGTCACCTCGTCAAGGCGGCGGATAGTCGGATCACGATGATCATGGAAGGAGCCCTGTTGAAGGTCGCCAGTACGCCTGGTGTCCGGGAAGTGGTTCCTGGTAGCGTTCAAGAATTTCCCGTCCTGGTTACGCGATCCCCCAAGCTATCGGTCCCGGTCCAGGTTCACCTGGAGGTGCCGGACGAATTGCGGGATTTCTGCCGAGCTGAGATGCTCGAGTTACCGGCCGATCAGGAATCGGGCACGATCCGAGTTCACTTTGACTCGTCCCTCTTGAACCTGCCCGATGACTCGGGCCTTGGCCGCTGGACACTTCAATTGATTGCGATGGCTTGGGAGGAGGAACGTTGGCCCGTTCGTTCTCAGGTGGAGATCCCGATCCAATTGCAACTCTCTCCACCGGGGCTGTTCGGAGTTGGGGAGAAGTGAAGGGGGGCGTATTTTTCTGAAACCTATTCCTATTACACGGGAAGTCGCGGGCTCGCCTTTGAGCCAATGAGACGTTGGTCCGGTTCCCGTCATGCCGGCCGAGCCCCATGTTGGTCCCACCGCCGAGTGCTCGTCAGCCACCGGGTATGGACGCGGTTTGAGCGGAAGCGTGTTGGTGAGTTGCTTGGGAAAAAGCTTGTGATTGGAGCGTTGGATCGGTTAGATTGCGGGTGGTTGGCGGCGTGTTTTTGGGGGCGTTTTTGGGGGAATGGCGAGGCCGTTCGCGGTACGCTCGGCGTCACCCAGGGGAACGGAGTGCATCCCGAGCGAGGGATTGGCGGTGTGGCCGATTGTTCTCAGAAAGCTCGCCTTTGGATCATGGTAAACCGTTCAAGCATTACCGTCATGCTACTAATGGGCCTACTGCTTATTGGTGCATGTGCACCGCCGGTGCCACCATTTTCTCCACCAGGAGCGACATTAACCTCCGCCGATGCTGTCCTTATCGCCGAGAAGGCCGCGACTGATGAAGGAATCGAGCTTGACAATTACAATGCCCCGTCCATTGTCTATGTCGCTTCGGGTGGGAAAAGTCGGTGGTGGGTGCACTTTGATGGGAAACGGGCAATGCCTGGCAACCATTTTTCCGTTTCCATTGTAGATGACGCTGGAACCGCACATCTGTACCGCGGACGATGAGTGTCTTGCGCCGAGTAACTTCCGAAAGTCCGATCATTTGTCACCTCGTCTGCATGTCGGCGAACTAAGGCATGCTCGGGAGCGGGCGAGCCGTGCGGAACCATATGGAGGCATTACTCCGGCCGCCCCATGATGCTTGGTCTCTCATCGCTTGAGCCTTTCCATCGCTGGTGGCTGATCGACCGTTCGGCCCCGTTTGTCGTGGCAGGCTTCTTGAAGGTGGGGGACCTTGGGTGGGAAACCGCGAATGAACGCTGATGAACGCTGATGGGAAACATTGGCCGGTCATGTTGCCGGGAGGAACTACCAACTGGTCGCCGGTGGGTGGTTGGCAAGGTCCGCCGTGATCGCGACGTTCGATTCACGCAGGCTCATTAGCGTCCCTGAGTGTTCATCAGCGGTGCCGTTTCCGAGTTCACTTCCCCGCTGGGCATGAATGTTGCCAGGGCGGGCGAGTGTGTCTCGTGGGGGGCGCCGGCTGTGTGGGGTATACGAACGCTACCGATCTGGTTCCGCCATCGCCGCCTCAGCTGGTAAAATACCTCGCGCGGTCGCGTGACCAGTGTGTCGCGAACCAGCCGTGAACCGGAGCGGCCGATCGCGGGGGTTTTAGAATCAGGTTTCTTTCGGCCGCCGGCCGCCCGGCTACGGCGATCATTTGGGGCGCATAATGCGGACCACAATCAGAATCGTAGCGGGATTCGCAGTCGCTCTCGCAATATTCGTTTTCGCGGTCTTCGTCGAGTCCAGCATTAGAAGCCATTACGGCGGCCCGATGTCGATTGATGGTCTCCCCGTCAGTAACGCCAGTGTGACCGGGACGTGGACTCCAGATTTCTTGTGGGTCGGTAGAGCCTGGAGGCTTGTGATACAATCTGATGACGATCTTGAACTCAGTCTCGATGGCAAAGTCTACATAATTCCCCAAGGCTCCCATGAGATTTATTCAAATCACGATCACACAAACACTGGGCAATTTGGCAGTCACGAATTCTGGGGGTATCCTGAAAACATCGAAGTTCGCCCGCTCGAGCGAAAGCCCTAACCAAGCGGTCAACGCGAGCGGCGGACGGCGTGGGTCCTGAAATCGAACGTTGGGGTCGCCGCCGCGTGATCCTTTCTGTTCATCGCCAATAGACATCGTGCACTGAAACTCTGATGGGATCAAATCCATACAACTCGCCAACCATATCGGGGAAATACTCGACCAGAGCCTCCGACGACTCATCCGTTGGGGCTACATTCCCAGTTGCTGCAAAGGTACTGCTGTGCGTGATTGGGATCGCGCTATTCACAATTAACCCATGGCGAGACCTTTGGTTCTACAAACAGATTGCCGCTCACGAAGGATTTGGTACAACAGCCGATTCATACATCATCGGGTTCGCGGGACAGTTGTTGGCTACCATCGTCCTGTTCCCGGTTGCCGTGTTCCTTATTGTGTTCGGGATTGGCCGCTCAAGGAGATTCTCACTTCGCCCCCGATTCAGTCTGTTCACGTGGGGCTGGGGGTCGATTGCGTCGATTGCATCGCTACTAATGTTGCTGATTGAGTCGGATTATGTTGTTTACGGGCTAAAACACCCGCATCATGTCGGCACAGTGTTGATATCGCTGTCGTACATCGCCTTTATTTACGTCTGGTGGTGTTGTTCGCTGGCACATGGTAGACCATGCAGTCCCAGAAGCTGTCCACCTGCGGGCGTCGTCGCAAATCCATAGAGAACTCCGTGTATCGCGATGAACAAGCGGATGTGCGCGAGTGGGAAAACGTCTTGCGGGAAGGATCGTCTACTCCCCGCCGCCTGATCTTCAAACGTTCGCCAAACGAGTCAGACCTATGGAACCCGCATACACGCTTGATCCATGCAGATTACTCAAGTCTGAATCGTTTGGAACGGAACACGCAATGGCCGAGTTGCTAATTTTGATGACATTTCAACACGGCGCCTCGCGTTTGGAGTACCGGACTATAGACGCAGAGTTTCGCGTCGCTGAAATCATTGAGGAACAAGCGTTTGAGTTCCCTCCTCCACCGGAATGTATGCGGGATCCAACCTTCGAACATCTGCAAACGATCTTCGATGTCGTTCCCGGATCAGTGAAGGAGAAACCACTAATGGTCGGGGCATCTCGAGCAACAGCTCGATGCGAAATCTCGACAGACAATCAGAACGCGACCATCACAGTAGTACAGCCATTTACACCATCGACTGACCTGCTTTCCGTAATACGTCGATTTTGGCGAACACGTGCTGCAAACCAAGGGGGCTTCGCTTTGCTAAGATTCTATCTCCAGCGATACGCGTGGAAACTGGAGGACTTGGCGAAACAAGCGGTGATCCGAAGCCACCGATATTGTCGCTGCTTTACATCCTCACAAGTGTAAAGGTCATTTTCACGACGCCGGTGACGCGTGTCGTCCGTCCCTGTAGGCACTCATTAGCGTCCATGAGTGTTCATCAGCGGTGCCGTTGCCGAGTTCACCTCCCTCGCAGGGCGAGCACGTAATACCAAGGCGGGCGAGTGTGTCTCGTGGAATGTGTCGGATGTGGGGCGTGCACGAACGTTACCGAGCTGGCTCGGCCATCGTCACCTCATCTGGTAATATACCTCGCGCGGTCGCGTGCCCGCGGAAGTCCGAACAATAAGATGCAATCGAGCGGCGGTTGCGTCCAGCGGTGTGGATGGTCCATCCGTCGCCGCCGACTGATCCGTGTCGATGTCCGCCATCAGCATGAATTCCGTTCCAACAGAAAAAGATTGGCGGGGCAGCTTTGTCGAGCGACTGCTCGAGCGGGTCGTATTTGGGTCTCGACGTGAAGACCTCGGTCTCGACGGCGAACATGCTTATCGGCAGTTTTTTGCCAAAACGCATTCCGAGGCTGTTGAGATGTTCAAGGAGGCATCGCTCAACCGACAAGAGGATCTGATG
>JBJHCD010000571.1:0-4660 GCA_050485845.1 Pirellulaceae bacterium
GGCCCGGACCTCCCAGTCGAATGGCCAAGCTGGCCCTGGTCGTCGATTCGGGAGAGGAGCGACCGGCAGTGCCAGGGAGCGGCGACGGTTCTTCGTTGGAGTCGGGGGTTTCGCTGGTCGAGCCTCCCCTCTCCCCTCCCCTTTCCGACGTCCCGGTTTCGTCGGAGCGTTCCTGATTGCGACGTTCCCGAACGCTCGCTCCCCCTCGCCCAGCACCTCTTCCCGCACCACCCCGCTCGGCCCCAACGCCAATCAAGACCAGTTCCCTCGCAACCGTCGGAGAGGCGATGGTGTTTCCCACCACGTCATCGACGCGCCAAAGTTCCTCTCCGCTCTCCACTCGAATCGCTCGAACCGAACCGGAACTGGAGATGACAACGGCTTTTTCGTTACCCGACCCCGTTACCACGGGACTGCTCCAGCCCGTCTGCGATGGATGCTCCACTTTCCAGCGGTTCTCGCCGGTCTGTTTGTCCAAGGCGAGGATGTAGGAGGGGCCGGAGTGCGCGACCTGGACAATCAGGAGGTCGTCGACCAGCAGGGGAGAACTGGCATAGCCGTGTGATCCTTGCAGTTCACCGTAGTCGCGGACGAATGACCGTTCCCAAACCGGCTTGCCATCATGAGTAACCGCGTGAATGTCGCCACTTTCGAACAGGGCGTAGACGTGTTGCTCATCCACCACCGGAGTCGGTGCCGCTCGGCTGACCGTGTCACTATCCTTGACTTGCTGAGTTCCGCGAAAATCCCGCTGCCAGATGATTTCTCCATCCTGCAGTTGGATGCTCAGCAAATGAAGGTGTTCTTTCTCCAGGCCGGAGACGGCGGTGACGAAGACTTGGTCCTTCCAGACGACCGGACTCGACTGACCATACCCGGGAAGTCGGATGGTCCAGCTTCCCTCGGCTCGTCCTCGGGGGGGCCAGGATAAGGGAAGCGAACTAGCTTGCGCATGGCTGTCTCCCCTCCCTCGAAAACCCGGCCAGACAGTTCCAGCGTTGACATCTTCGGCCCATACCTGGGGAGAGACAAAAAGGGCCAGGGCCGTGACGAACAAGACTCGCAAAATACCCGACAGAATTCGGCGCGGGCCTCCTACGGATGCGGCAGATCGACTCGTCATGCGGTCCTTCTCCTTCGATTCGTTTTCTGTATGACGGACAGTGTGAATGTTTGTGATGGCGTCTGAACGGATCCCAGCCTTTGCCGGGCCGATGGCTTCCGACGCTCGCAACCCGCACCGACATCCCGCGGGTTCTCGCGATTATAGGCGGCCAGAAACTTTATGCAATAGTATTGCAAATGCACTTATGGTCGATATGATACGCGATTATGTGATTGGTTTGCCGAGAGGCGGACGAGGATTTCCAAGGGGAGTAAGGAGAGTAGCAAAATGTCGGGAACAAGGTCGGAAACGTTGGTGGTGCGTGTTGTTGCGGGGCGACGTCGCGCCTTCACCTTGGTGGAGCTGCTGGTGGTGATTGCCATCATCGGCGTCTTGGTGTCACTGCTGCTTCCCGCCGTGCAGGCCGCCCGGGAAGCGGCCCGCCGCACGCAATGCTCCAATCACTTGAAGCAGTTGGGATTGGCAATGCACAATTACGAATCGTCGCATCGAGCTTTCCCGCCGATTTCTCCAGAGCACACGGGGGTTTCCGCCCAGGCTCAGGTGCTTCCGTTTATCGAGCAGGGGAATCTGGCCGACCTGATGGATCTCAGTCAGCCGCTGTTGTTGGGAAGTGGTCCGAACACCACCTTGAATCCGGTTTACGCTGGGATTCAAGACCGCGAGGTGCCCGTTCTTCTCTGCCCTTCGGACAGCGGGGACTCCATCCTGGTGGACCGTGACGTCCGCTGGGCCAGCACGAACTATTTGATCAACGCCGGTTCGGGCGTCGGCATGAATTACTGCGAAACCGGTTCCGTCCCAACCGATGGACTTTTCTGGCGAGGATCCAATACGAAATTCCGCGATATCCTCGATGGAACGACTCACACGGTCCTGATGGCGGAGGGGTTGTTCGGTGGTCGATCCGCCATCTCGGAGACCGTGCTGACCGACCCGCGCCGACAGATGAAGCGGGTCAGTGGAGGAGGCGTCTGCACTCGGACGGCCGAGGATCTGGCGGCGGCACCCGCCGCGGGTTACACCGGCGTTCGCAACGGTTCCTGGCTCCGGACGACCGCGTTTCACATCACGATCAATGGCTACTTTCCTCCCAACAGCCTCGAGCCCGACGTGTCGCATCACGGCCAGGTCGTGGCCAGTAGTCGAAGCAATCATCCCGGTGGGACTCAGGTTCTGTTCTGCGACGGCAGCGTCCGCTTCGTGTCGGAGACCATTCAGCTGGGCATCTGGCGAGCACTCTTTAGCCGCAATGGCGGGGAGGTGATCGGTGAGTTCTAGGAGATGGACGACTCCTCGACGCTACCCAGGGCACTCGGGGGGGCGTTCCCCAGATCGACTTTGGCGAGCGATTGTTTGGCGCTTCGTCGCGATCCTGCTTTCCCTCTGCGGGATGACTGGTTGCGGCGGGCCGCCGGGAATCCCGGGCGGAACTTCGGGAATCGTGCACGCTCGCAATACGCCGCTGCGTGACGTTCACGTCGCCATCTGGCGGGAAAATGGTGGCGTTTCCGAGCCATGTGCCTTTGGAATCAGTGACCCCGAGGGGCGGTTTCAGTTGCGAGTCCCCGGGACGCTCGAGGCCGTTTGGCTCGAGCCGGGCGATTACCTGGGCACGGTGGAGTCCTCGGGAGAAGTCCCGTTGGTGTGGCCGTCCGAGTATCAGGACCCGAAGCGAACCCCTTTGCGGATTACTTGGGAGGAAGGGGAGGAATCGCTGGAGCTGGAAGTTCCCGAACCGCGGGTCGGTCGTTAGGTCGTAAGATCGCTGGAGCCCAGGAAAAAAATCGTTGTTCCCGTTCGCTCCAGCCGGTAAGCTGACGGCTACCAGCGGGGTGGGCTCCCTCCGGATGCCACTCGGAGACTGCCCGCCGTATTCGAGCCCCAGCTGTCGTGGCCCCGCAAATTCTCGGCTGCTGGGTTTCGCCCTGTTGCTCCGATTTTCCCGAGCCTTACCCGAGCTTTTCCCGAGCCTTACCCGAGGAATCGTGCGATGCGTAATCGTTATGCGTGCGGAACCGTGGATCACCAGATCAGTCGTCGCTCATTACTCGGAGGCCTCGCGGCGACATGGGGAGGAGCCGCGTTGGGGCTGGGAGGACTTCTGGGCCGAACCCCCGCCCTGGCTCATTCCTATTTCCCCGGTCAGAAACGCGTTCTGAACATCTTCCTGCATGGCGGCGTCAGTCAGCTCGAAACCTGGGACCCCAAGCCGGACACGGACACGGGGGGCCCCTTCCGCACCATTCCCACGACCGTCCCCGGAATTCATCTCTGCGAGCTTCTCCCGCACACGGCTCGGCAGATGCATCACCTGTCGATTGTCCGGAGCCTTGACACCAAGAACAACGATCATGGTCAAGGCGTGGTGGAGATGACCACGGGGCACAAGCGGCTTCAAGGGACCGACTTTCCCCATTTGGGAGCGGTCGCGAGCAAGGCCCTGATGCCCGAGGACTTCACGCTTCCGGGGCATATTCTAGTTCGCAGTTCTCCCGGACAGCGGAATGTCGAATCCCAATTTCACAAGGCCGCCTACCTGGGACCTCGCTACGAAAACCTGGCGATCTACGACGGCAAGCCCCCGGAGATGGGCGACCCCGACTCGCCCGTCGATCCTCGCGTCCAGATGCGGCGAAGTGCGTTTCACGCCCAGGTGAACAATCGCTTTGCCGGGCGTCGCCGCACCGCGGATACGGAAGCCTATGGGTTCTCGTTCATTCAGGCTCGTGAACTGCTCGAACGCCGCGATGTCTTCGACTTGACTCGAGAATCCGCGGCCGATCAGGAGCGATACGGGGTAAGCGAATTTGGAAAGCACTGTCTGCTCGCCCGCCGGTTGATCGAACATGGTATTCCCTATGTGCAGGTCAATCATGCCGACTACGACACGCACCATGAAAACTTCAATTTTCACATCGAGCAGTTGGGCGAGTTCGACCTCCCCTTCGCCACGTTGGTGGCTGACTTGGCGGATCGAGGGCTTCTGGAAGACACGCTGATTTGCGTGATGAGCGAGTTCGGCCGAACTCCGAAGATCAACAAGACTTATGGCCGGGATCATTGGGGGACGGCCTGGAGTGTGGTTTTCGGAGGGACGGGAGTTCAGCCGGGAGCGGTCATCGGCAAGACAAACGACAATGGGACTGAAGTGATTGACCGGCCGGTCGATCATGGTCACATCTTTCACACCGTGCTTCAGGCCGCTGGAATCGATTCGCATGGCGAGTTTCAGGTTGGTGGCCGAACGTACCCGGTGGCCGACCCGGCCAAGGGGCCGATTCGGGAGCTACTGTCATGAGCGAGTCGGAGGGCACGGTTCCCCCGCTGAACGCCGAGGTGACGGTTGAATACCAGCATTCGCGACCGCTGACTTCCTGTCACTGGGAACCTCGATCCCGCTTCATCTTCTTTGGAGCGGAAGATAATCTGGTGCACCGCTTCGAATTGGCCACCGGAACCGTCGTTTCCCTCTCCCTACATGACAGCTGGGTGCGAAGTTTCGCGTCGTCTCCGGACGGACAGGTGCTGTAC
>JBJHCD010000572.1:0-4658 GCA_050485845.1 Pirellulaceae bacterium
ATTCCAAGTAACTCTCTCCCGCCTCCCGGCTGGTTGCCAGCACGATTCCCGATACCAACTCGTCATAGGGGACGTTGTCTGCCACTCGAGCATGGATCCAGTCGTACCACTGCTGACTGGCCGCTCCCCTGACAATTGAGGCGTTGGCCAATTGTTGGGAGTTGTTTCCCGTGAAGTCGCAGAGAATGGTGGTCCACCAAGCCGCATAGGCCGGCGTGTTAAGTAACTGCTCGATCCACTCCAAACGCTTTTCAGGAGAGGGGTTGGCAAGGAATTGAGTTACCTGGTCGGCCGTGGGAAGCGACCCTGTGAGGTCCAGCGTGACCCGGCGGAGGAACTCCTCGTCGCTGCAGGGGGCCGATGGCACGATCCCCAGTTTGCGTTGTTTGATCTGGAGGAGTCGATCGATATGGGTCCTCACAACTCGCTTCGGATATTGCTCTCCCGCTTGCTCGGAGACGGGTCGAAGAATGGGGATCGGGGCAACGCCTCGATCATAAAAGACGACGATATGCGTATCGCCTTGCCCGGTTGAGCTGACCGTTCCCGCTTCCGTCACTTCTGCCACATGGGGATCGTTCGACTGAAATCGACAGAGGGGAGTAACGTCTTCGCGAGTCCCATCCTCCCAGACGGCGACGACTTGAAGGGGGACCGACTGACGCTCGGCATCGAAACCGAAGGGAAACACGATTTCGGAGGGAGTCACTTCCAGCCGAACCAGGGTTTGTGGACTTCCTCCACGCCATTCCGCTCCCGCCTCGATCCAACGACTCAGCAGTTGGTACTCCCAACCCGTGGGGGAAAACCGTTGGCCTCCTTCATGGTCATGCTCTGACGATGGTTTCTTGAGCAAGAGGCTCACTTCGGGATCAGCGGGAATCACGCGCGGCCGATTGGAATTGTGCAGCGAGGCGAAGTCGGCGGCGAAGTCATAGCCGAACAGGGAAAGCTGCAGTCCCCCTTGTCCCTGGAGCGAACCGTGGCAGGAGCGACCATTGCATCCCAATCTCCCCAGCAACGGGACGACATGTCGCTGAAAGTCAGGGATTTCCTCCCCATCCGGCAAGGAGAACCGCACATCGGGGGGCAAGAGCTGGACGGGCGAATCCGTGGCGATCGGTTCGCCGCCCGCATTTGGCGCCGGCGGAGCGAAAAGTGCCATGCCGATCAGGAGAAAGACGAACTTCCAGAGACGCCAAGCGGCCACGCGCAGCGGGAAGCGGGGAGGCGAGTTCGGTACCATAATGGGTCTCGCAATGATCGGACGAATCAACTCGAGGCGGGAGCGAAAAGACTCTCGAGCAACCGGGGCGGGCGACTTCGGAGGTTCCAATCCGGACCCCGCGCCCCATTTCGGAAATGGTAGCCTTTGCCGATGAAATAAGCCAGCATCTGGAAAATCGGGGCCAATTGAGAATTTCCCCTTATTCCCCCTGCTGCCGATGGGCCCGGCGAAGATATAATCGAGGGCTTTGGGGCTCGTCCGCGAGCCGTCGCATTCGACAAATTTCGATCCGTTCGCTGAATGGGTCGTTGATTGAACATCCACGATCGGCCGGTACCTCGTCGACGGCCGACCTGCCGGACCGAGGCGGGTCGCTGGTCGGAGTCGTCGTATTCACCGGTGCTGGTTGCGGGGGAGTGTAACTTGAGAGTTTTGCTGGGGGCCGCGAAATGTTGATCGGCCCAATCTTCACGCGTGAAGCCGCCACGGTTCCCCGTCGGCCCCGGCTCTATGTCGCTCGTTTCGTTTATGTCGGTTCCTTGCTTATCCTGATGTTCACGGCTTGGCTCGTGATCACGGGAACTCAGGTGGTTCGTAACCTGGGGGACATGGCCCGCTTCGGAGCGACACTCTTTCATTTGCTGGCGCCGCTGCAACTGGCACTCGTGGCGTTCCTTTCGTCCCTGGTGGTGGCGAGCGGCGTGGCTCAAGAGAAAGACCGCCGCACACTCGTCCTCCTTCTGATGACCCGAATCACCAACCACGAATTGGTGTTGGGGAAGTTGTTTGCCGGCCTCTTGGGAATCTTGGTCATGCTAATGGCCGCGGTTCCCGTCTTCCTGTCGCTTACCCTGTTTGGAGGGGTTTCCCACGCGCAGGTGTTTCGCGTTCTGGCCGTCACAACCATCACGGCCATCACTTCCGGTAGCTTGGGGGCGATGATCGCGTTCTCGCGAGAGAAGACGTTCCAGACTTTGGCCCTCACCAGCCTTATCCTGCTTATTTGGGTCGGTATCTGGGAAGCCGTTCACTTGGGTGTCTTCGGTAGCGTGCTCCTCGGCTGGGAGGCGACCGATTGGGCTCGGACTTTCAGTCCGTTTCGAGCGATTCTGGCTGCCGCCGTACCGACGCTAGAGCGAGGCACGATTCTCGATTACTTCGAGAACATCGGTTCCTTCGTCGTGGCCTCGTTGTTGCTTGCCGTGGTCTTGAATGGCTGGTCCATTTGTCGGATCCGTGTCTGGAACCCGTCACGGGAAGCTCGGCCCGGTCAGCAAGATGACGAACAGGAAATTCAAGGAGCGGAGACGCCCGGCATCTGGAGTCCGGAGCAATCAGCGGCCGCCGAGGCGACGAACCAGCAAGACGACTCGGGGGCCGGTCGGGAGCTGGCGGAAAGTAGCCCGACGACGGGTGAGGCCCCACCGATTCAGCCTCAGCCAGTTCATTCCGGCAGTACGGCTTCGGCAGCGGCCGAGGGGCGGCGGGCCGGACATGTGGACGCTCGGGTGCGGCGAGCTTCCCAGAAGTCCCGCACGGTCTGGGATAACCCCATCTTGTGGAGAGAGGTCTGCACTTGGGCCTATGGGCGGAAAGTTATCCTGATTCGAGTGGTCTACATTGCCTTGTTTCTCATGGCGGCCATCGCGGTTCAGCAACTGATGGACGCCCGGGCGGGGCGGCCGCGGAGCGAGGCGATCGGAACCGTGATTCCCGCCGAGGCCCGCCCGCTGGCTCCATTTTTCCTGGTCAGTCTGGTGATCATCAACGCGTTGGCGGTTACCTCCATTACAAACGAACGCGACGGTCAAGCACTCGACCTGCTGCTCGTCACCGACTTGTCTCCCAAGGAGTTCGTGTTCGGCAAGCTACTGGGGATATTCTGGGTGACCAAGGAAATGGTTCTGCTCCCACTCGCACTGATCACTTATATGTGGTGGCGTGGTGGCCTGGGAGGAGAGCCACTGCTGTTCCTCGGCGTGGGCCTGCTGATCATGGACCTTTTCGTGGCGATGCTGGGGGTCCACTGCGGGATGATCTATGCCAATTCCCGCTCGGCAATCGGCGTGAGCCTGGGAACGGTGTTTTTTCTCTTCCTCGGCGTGGTCACCTGCATTGCACTCATGGTTTCCTTCAGCGGGTCCTTCCAGACTCAGCTTGCTCCCTTCGCGGCCTTCATCCTCGGCGGTTCCATCGGGCTCTATCTGACACTGGGCGTTCGAAATCCCTCGAACGCGATTGCCCTCGCTTCACTCCTTTTACCTTTCTGCACGTTCAACGGAATCACGAGTTTTCTCCTGGGGCATTTGCTGTCGGTGTTCATTTGGATTTCGGCGATCTATGGATTTACGATTGCAGCCATGATGATGCCGGCGATTGGGGAATACGACATTGCGATGGGCAGGACCAAGACGGCGGGAGATGAATAACGGGGCCGAGTTCGCTTTTCGTAGCGAGTACCAACGTGTCCGCATTGCTTGAATATGCTCCCTGGATGCTGGCCATGGGGGGCCTGCTGGTTGTTTCGGCATTCTTCTCCGGCAGTGAGGCAGCCCTGTTTTACTTGCGCTGGCCCGAGCGGCGATTGATGCGCAGTGGGACACGCGCGGAACGAATCGCGGAAAATCTGCTTCTAGCTCCCGAACGGCTGCTGTCGGCCATACTGTTCTGGAATCTGTTTGTGAACATGGCGTACTTCGCCATTACGTCCGTGATCGTCTTGTCCTTGGAGCGTTCCGAACTAGGGCGTGGAGCAGCGGTGACCTTCAGCATCGGGTCACTCGTCACAATTATCTTCTTCAGCGAGATGGTCCCCAAGAGCTTGGCGGTGCTGAATGCCCGGAAAGTCTCCGCCTTTCTCGCTCGCCCGTTACAATGGTCGATCCGAGTGGCCGATCCATTCATGCCGATGTTGCAGACCATTAATCTGCTTTCCCAGCGATTAATCTGGCCGGGGTTTCGGAGCGAAGGACTGGTCTCACTGGACGATCTGGAGCGAGCGATCGAGCTTTCCACCTTGGACGCTCAGTTGATCGAACAAGAGAAAGCAGCTCTACGGAATATCGTCCTTCTGTCAGATATTCGAGTTGACGAGTGGATGCGTCCCCGGACTCAGTACAAGACGTTTCGAGCACCCGTGTCGCTACGTGACTTCGGAGGGAAGATCACACCAAGTGGATACTTGCTGGTCGCCGAGCCCCGAAGCGGCGAAGTCGTGGCTGCCTTGCGATTGGACGAACTGATCCATGCCCCTCCGGACAATCTTCAGAAACTGGCTCAAGAGGTCGTTGTCCTGCCATGGTGCTCGACAGTCGCGGATGCCTTGGAGCAAATGCGAACTCGAAAGCGGGAAGTCACCGCCGTGGTGAATGAGTTTGGTGAAACGATAGGCATTTTGACTCTGGATGACATCCTGGATACGGTCTTTACC
>JBJHCD010000573.1:0-3033 GCA_050485845.1 Pirellulaceae bacterium
CAAGCATCCCGAGAAGGAATTGCTGCGCGAGAAGTGGATGGTGGACAAGGATCGATGGGCCGCTCGCGCGGGATGGAATCTGACCGCCGGTTGCGTCAACAAGGAGGCGGATCGCCTCGATCTCCCGGGACTTCTGGATCGGATTGAGAGAGAGATGCCGAAGGCGCTGCCCGAGGTTCAGTGGACCATGAACAACACGCTCGCCGCCATCGGCATCCACCACTCCGAGCATCGCCGGCGAGCGATTGCCCTTGGCGAGCAGATTGGGCTGTACCGCGACTGGCCGGTCTCCAAGGGTTGCACTCCTCCCTATGTGCCGGTCTGGGTGGAAGCCATGGTACAGCGGCAGGGCTGAGCCGAGCGACACGGCGCGGTCTGTCTCGGCTCCCCCAACCTCATCTCCCCTCGCCGGGCCACTGAGCTGGCCGAATAAGCCGGCCGAATGCGCTGAGCTATTTGGCGTTGTAGCTCGTGATCAGATTTCGATAGGCGGGGAGGTGATTGGAGAACAGGGCACCGAGTCCTTCGATATCATTTCTCCAGTCGCGGTGCAATTCGCAGGCCATGGCAAACCAGGTCATCAATTGGGCGCCGGCCTGTGCCATCCGGGACCAGGCCGCTTCACGCGTGGTGAGATTGAACGTGCCGGAAGCGTCGGTGACGACGAAGACTTCATAGCCCTCCTCGAGGGCCGAGAGGGTAGGGAAGGCCACGCAGACCTCCGTCACCACGCCAGCGATAATCAACTGCTTCTTGCCCGTCTGCTTGACCGCCTTGACGAAATCCTCATTATCCCAAGCGTTGATCTGGCCCGGACGAGCAATGTAGGGGGCTTCGGGAAACAGTTCCTTGAGTTCTGGAACCAGGGGGCCATTCGGACCTTGCTCGAAGCTGGTCGTCAGAATGGTGGGAAGGTTGAAGTACTTGGCCGCGTCGGCCAGGGCGAGCACGTTGTTTTTGAAATCATCGGGGGAGAAGTCTCCCACGATGTTGCAGAGGCCCGACTGGTGATCAACCAGCAGCACGGCCGCGTTGTCCTTGTCCAAACGGTTGTACTTGAAGCTGGAACTCATGGCGACTCCCCGGTGTATCGTGAGAGGTGAAACGAACAGTACACGATGACTTGTAACCGTAATTGGTGGCAGGCTCAAGTACGGGTCGAGTCTTGTGAGCTATCCAAGTAATAGATGGGAAACGTCGAGTCGGCGAAAGGCCGAGAAATTAGGGCATGGGGGGCGGGAAGACGACTTCCCAATCGCGTTTCATGTCCACGACCAACCATCCCGACTCTTCAGCGACATCGAGTGCCTTGTCGAGTCGGCCGATGTGCGAATCGCGATCGTAGGCGTACTCTCGTTCATCATCATTATAACTGACGCATCGCGGTCACTTCGCGGCGTCGGCAATCCCCGGCGTGATTCCGGCGATCACGCATTCACGTCCAACGAGTACATCCTTGACCGTCAGCCGGTAAACCGTCTGCCCGTCATTCCGCCGCGGCACTACATTCAGGTAGATGGCATCTTTGTCGGGGTTCCCGCCCCAACCAGAGGCTGCTGCCAGCTTCCGTCCAACGCAGCCTGCCGAGGCCAGTAGAGCCGCATCACCACCCAGAACGGGCGAACTCACCACGCATGCCATTGACAAAACCGACACCCACAACAGCAGGGAAACGTGCGAGCACTTGACCGAATCCAATTGTTTCGAAGTCCGCATCACTCTTTCCTTCCTGTTCAAGGAAATACTCCGATTTTTTCAATCCTGACGATCATGATGTCGATGACCAGAAGAAGGCTCTTCCGCTCGGCAGAGGGGGCGATTGGCTGGGTACTCGGTCGAGACTCGCCGAACACGACCTGATTTTCGACCTTTTCGCCACGCAGTTCCACCAGGGAGCGGCAACCGGGGGCCGCGAGCAGTCTTACGAGTGCTGAGTTCGTTTCATGATGCTCGATCCCATCGGATCGCCCGCTTCGGATATCAGCAGGAGTTATGGAGTTCACCATGCGGCACCTGCCGACCGTCACCATGCTGCTGTTGAACTCTCTTGTCACTTGCGGTGGCTGCACGATTGGCCCGAAAGTGATCGAACAGTCCCACGGCCGATACTCGGAGGCGATCCAGCGCGTCGAGGAGGAGCAATTCCTGGGGCAAGTGGTTCGATTGCGGTACTCCGAGGCGACCACGGAAGTGGCGGTGGCCGCCATCGCCTCGCAACACGAAATTTCCGCGGGGATCGAGGGCCGCCCTTTTTTCGGGACCGAATCGCTTGCCGGTCCGATCTTTCGGAGGTTCAGCACGATACTGCCATTCGTCTTCTTCGGCGGCTCCGACCGTCCAACGGTCAGTTTAACTCCTCAAAATGACGGGGAATTCGTGCGGCAATATCTGACTCCGATCTCCGCCGACACCCTCACGTTTCTCGGACAGACCGGGTGGCCCGTCTCCAGTATCATGCGAATCTGGGTGGATCGGATCAATGGGGTTCCCAACTGGGTATCCACGCACGCTCCGCAGCGCGACGCCCCCTCCGACTTCTTGCGATTCCGACGCGCCGCGGAACTCCTCCAGATCGCTCAGGACCTGGAATTGCTGTCGTTGCACACCGAGGATCGTATCCGGGAGTTAAGCGGTCCCTTGCCGGTGGAATCGATATCGGCCGGTGCCATGGTCGGCGCGGCCAAGGAGGGACTGGAGTATCGTCGCCGAGAAAACGACGAGTCCTGGTCGCTCGTGAGGCGAGATAAGCGATTGGTACTGCAGGTCAATCCCGGGGGGGCGACAGAGTCCCGAGTTGGCTGAACTGGCCGAGCTGCTGAATTTGCAGCCTGGTTTGGAGAGATACGAGGTGGTGCTCGCCTCGGGAGTCCCCGACCCGGCGAGATCACCAGCCGCGCCGTCGAGCGAAATGAAGTTCACACCCCGCTCGACCGCCCAAGCCATTTTCTTTTTGGCCAACGGAGTGGAGGTGCCTCCTCTGCATATCGAGTCCGGTTTGGCTCAATACCCGCTGGATGGATTTGATCCCCTGGA
>JBJHCD010000573.1:3043-4655 GCA_050485845.1 Pirellulaceae bacterium
CCCCTGGACGCGACGCCAGGCATCTTTCGGGTTAAATCCGTCCCAGGCAAGAAGCATCATCGACCATCGGGTGCCTATGTGGCGGTCTGGTACCGCGACCATTGGTTCTATATTGATGATCGGGACCAAGAGAGCAAGTCCACCTTGCTGCTCATGCTGCAACTACGGCGACTCGATTTTCGCCGGCAACAGATTGGAGCCGTCCCCGCTCTCACCTTGCCGCTCGGTCGCTGATGCATGCCCGCACGTGACAATCCTGCCAGCTTCTTGCCTCAGCAGGACTTGTACGGAAGGCCGCTGTTACAAGGATAGGGCGCGTATCGATCCGCCACGGGGTAGCGTTGTCGCCGCGCGCTAGTGGCCGGTGCCGAAGTGACCCGCGACGGAAAGGCAGGCGAGGTTGCAGATCTGAAGCCTGGCATGAGACTCCGAGTGACCTCGGAAAGCGGGGAACCGTACGCCACGCCCCGAATCGAAGCCCTCGACGAGATGGCAGATCTCGAATTTTCAGTTAGGGCAGCAAAAACATGCTTGACATCCGCCGTACTTGCCAATAGATTGACAGGTGTTAATGAATTGACACCACGTCCCGGTGGAACCGAACGAAATGCCACGCAAAAAAACCGTCTCTCGCGAGCTCGCTCCTCGCGAAGAGCAGATCATGCAAGTCGTCTACCGATTACGAAAAGCATCCGTTGCCCAGGTGCGCGAGGAGCTCAGCGATCCTCCCAGCTACTCGGCCGTTCGCACCATGCTCGGTCACCTCGAACGCAAAGGCTACGTGCGTCGAGACCGTAGCGAGGTGGCACATCTCTATGAACCCGTGAAATCGCCGAAGGCCGCCGGAATGTCGGCCATGAGGCGCTTGGTGGAAACATTTTTCCCCCATTCGCCTGGTGATGCCCTGGCGGCATTGATCGACGAATCCGCCAAGAAGCTTTCGGCTGAAGACATCGATCGACTCGAACAGGCAATCCGCCGCGCCCGCTCCGGAGAATAAGATCATGACAAGCGAATCGCTCATAACGAACGGACTGGGTGGCATGGCAATCCGATCATGCCTGCTGTTGCTATTGACGGCAGTCACTGCGTTTGTCTGTCGTCGCCGATCCGCGTCCGTGGTTCACGGCATTTGGGCGGCAGGGCTGGGAGGTTGCCTGGCAATTCCGCTGGTGATGCTGCTATCCCCAAGCTGGTCGTTGCCACTACTTCCGCCCGAGAAAAACGCGGGCCTCACCACGCCGGCTTCGGTCGGCATCCGCCACATGGCTTCCCATCCCGGTTTCGCCCCGCATATGCCGATTGACCAATGGGGAGGCGACGCGGCGCCGTCCGTCAACGACACGTCTAGCCACCGAGCCGGCGATCAAACCATTCACGACGCCAGTCCAGGTGGGGCAAAAACAGTCCAATCTTCGGCGACCGTCACAAGCCAATTTCAATGGCCCTCGCGGGCAGCCTTGGCAACCCTGATTTGGGCGATCGGAATGAGTGCATTACTGATACGGCTGCTACACCAGACAATGGCGGTGCGGCGTCGAGTGAACCAGGCGAGCGACCTGTTCGACGCTGACAGGAATGACCAGAGAGACGCCGTCGCCAAGAAGGTTGG
>JBJHCD010000574.1:0-4626 GCA_050485845.1 Pirellulaceae bacterium
CACCTCATGCTCTATACCACCCAAGACGGCCTGAACTGGGACAAGGGGCGTTGCCAATGCAAGAAGTTGGCGGGCGCAGCCGCCTACTCCAACAACCCTCTGGTGAGCGGTGGGAAACGGCTGCTGACCCAGGCCTCGCACGCCTACGAACATTCCAAGGCGAATGTCCTGCACTGGTGGCTCGATTACTGCTGACCGAATAAGTATCCGGCGCGCCGCCGAGTCATTCGCACCCTTGCGTCGGGGTCCGTTGGACCCCGCGCGGCCGAAAACTTTTGCGGGGAGCAGCAAGTTTTCCGAGCAACGGGGCAGATCACGCCAGGTGATGCCAGCCTTCGCGATGTCGCGGATGGCATCGATGAAGAGTCCGTTCTCCTCGGCCACGCCACCGTGCTGGCCCGGTTGCCCCGGCCGCGACGAGGCGATGAGGTCCCAATCGAGGTCGCTGATGGCATGTCGGCAGTTTTGCAGGGCGTTCCTGTCTGGATGGCGGTTGCCTAGTTGTCCTCAGCCCCCATTTTCAGTCAACATGGCCATGGTCGAGATTGCGAGACAGGCGGTGGCAGAGGGCGACACAGTCTCAGTTGCCGACTGACTCACGCCAAGTCTTCGATCGGTGGCATGGTGCTCAAGAACTCTCCTGTCACAAACCGCATCGGCAGATAGTCGCTGTCGATGTCAAACCGCATTCCCGCCTCCCAGGCCGCCGCTGCAAGCCCGAGCAAAGGAATCGAGAGGAAGCCATCACAATCAAAGTCACGATCCTTTTGCGACCAGTACTTTTTGTGGTGCTCCAGAGCTTGGACCAACGCGGCCTCCAATGCCTTTGCGTCTCGGTCAATCACCAGGCTCAGGACGTGGATCGTGTAAACATCCAGATTGAGAATATAGTCCTTTGCACCTGGATGGTAGAACTTTGGATCGGTGCCGGCCATGGCCTCCACGACCAAGTCCATCGTATTATCTCGACCGGCGATCCACGCCTGGATCGCCTGAACAAGGCGGTAGCGGAACGCCGGATCCTTTGTGCTTGACTCTTTCATGATACGGATCGGCGTGAGAGCCAGCCGTCGCAGGCTTTCCGAGTTTCTGCACATCAGGGCGAGAAACACACCTGAAAGCCAGTACCCAGCATGAAGCATACTCTCGTCGGGTCGGTCCGTCACCGAATACTCGTGACCCGCGAACACCAGACCTTGGCTCCGGCCCGAGGCGGTCCAGAACTGGCAGTCGACCGCCTCGGCCGCCAGTGCCAGCCCTGCACCCACCCGGAGTGAGCCAGGATGGATCACCTCCTCGCTGGCTGCCGCCTGGATGGCTTGGTTATGGAAGGATGGCAGACTGTATGCGTACTTCCGTGCCATAGCAAGGTACTCCGGCAACTCTTCTCTAAAACCCTCCTCTGCCAGACCCTGCACGTGGGGCAGGTTCGGGACGGTGTGTCTGGGTATCGAGGCCATCATGGATTTCTCAAAGGAATGGGATAGTGATCGACCCTGCGCTGCGCTTGTCACCGATGAGCTCTCATGGTTTCGAGTCTCAGGAGCCGGACAGGCGAGCTGTTGGTCCAGAAAACCTTTGGGGGATGAACGACAAACACTTCCAAAGTGTCGTAGGAATCAAACCCACCTTGGCGTCCCCTTTCAGGTTCCACCTTTCATCAGCCTCCTACAACCTGAACTGATCGACATGCACATGGTTGACAATGGGTCCACCCGGGCCATTCGTCACCGGTGTTCGCACTCCCAGGTATTGCACCTTCCCTCGGGTTTCGGGATTATTGAGCAGCTTGAGCAGTTCCTTAGCAATCGCGCCTCGATCGCCCATATTCGAGGCCGCCCCTCCGTCTCTGCCCATTACTTTTAGAGTTTCCTCCAAGTATTCGCGTGTGCCTTGCCCGGCCACCCGGCCATTTGGGAGAAGGCGATGGCCATAACCTCCGCTGCCGCCCTTGGCCTCAACCACGTAGTAAATGCCCTTCTTTGCATCATAATAGACCATGTCCAGCGTGTTGGAGCCGCTGTCATGGAAGAGCATCCTCGCATCCTTGTATCGGGGATCCGTCGCCATCAAGTGCTTGGCCGATTTCTCGCCAAGCATCTCGGTGCTACGAATCCAGTCGTCATAAGCTTTCTTCCAGGCTTGGCTTCCTTCGGGATGCCTCCGGACGGCGGCCTCCTTGGCTTGGCGATCGGCCAGGTGACTAGCGATGGCCTGGCGGTGTTCTGGGGTGACCTTCAGTTTCTGCGTGCTCATCCTCCTGATGATTGGCCCCGTAATTTCGGCGATGGCAATCTCGTTCATGGCATCGGCTATGTGGTCATCCAGCTCACGCCGACTCATGTTACGATAACCGGGGCGACTCGCCAACTCCGCGATGTCTTGGTCCACAAGCGCGAGCGCTCGATCGTGAGGCATGCCGTGTCGGACCCGTCTAAAGTACTTTGCGGCCGCCAGTTGGCAGATCGCATCGCCCGTATTGTGAACCCAGACGCCGAGCCGACCGACGAAGTAGGTGCGTGTCCCCTCGACAGCGAAGTTATAGGTTACGAGGTCCTTGTCCTCAACTCCCTGCGACTCCAGACCGACGACCTCCGCCGAGCGGCCCTCAGGTAACGCCAGCCGGTCACCAATGAGCAGTTCGCCCGCGTTGACGAATCCAGCCCGCCCAAGCTCGAAGAACGGGTGGTTCGGCGTCGTCCAGAGGATGTCCTCCTCACCCTCGTCCTGGGAGCGAACGGTGATACCGAGCAGCGACTCAGGCCGCGTCACGAAGACATGCAGCACCTGCCGGTACTCTGGCGGTCCGGCCGTCCCGGCTGCGGTCTCGGATCGGGTCAGCACCAGGTCGCCCGGCTCGACCTGTTCGATCGGCCTAAGGCCAGTCGAGGTGTGGACCGGCGTGCCCGCCACAAAGCATAGCCGGCTGTTGAGCGCGCGGACCACGCCGTCGGCGGCCTCGTTGACCGCCTCGACGATGTGGCTACGGCCATTCAGTTTGCTGACCCCGGTGATGTTCTCCAACTTGCGGACCCACCTGCTCGCCATCGCCGCCTTGGCGGCCACGGCCAGCCCCCCGCTGACAACCGTCGCGGCAACCTCGAAGGCGATCATCCCGATCAGCCGCCCGAGCATATAGGATTTCTCCGCGTCGCTCTTGTTCCACAGATCGTTAAGCGTATTTTCGACCGCCTCCCAGATGATCTCGGCCACGTAAAGGGCGAGGTCCAGGGCGAGTTCGGTCTCCGGTCGGAGTTGAACCTTGAGTTGCGACAGGTCGCCATTGAGCAGAAGTGAGAGAGCGCCGGAGATCTGCAAATCGATTAGGTCGTTGCCGATGGCCTTAGCGTACCTGCCAGCATCTCCCAGGGTTTCCCAGGTGGCCGCCAGGCCGGCGGCAACTTGTTCGGCCCGCTGGAAGAGTTTCTGGTTGCTATCGCCGTGGGTGTCCTCGTTCCCCCAGTACCAGTCCAACCAGTCGTAGACGAGCTCGGCCGCGTTGAGGGGAGAGATCGTTTTGAGGGCGTACTCATTTGCTTGGTAGACGGCCGAGCCGGCCATCCAGGCTAGTTGGCTGATGCCGACGACCGTGTCGACCAGCCCGTCGCTGAAGAAGCACAGGTGCCCTTGCTTCATCAGAAAGTGTGCCACTGCTTGCTGGCAAGCAGTGCGATAGGCTGATTGATGTTGAGTAGTCGAGTCGAAGCGTAAACGTTTCTGGGAGCCGAGCCAGGGCAATCGCACGTTCAATTACTGGAAAAACCGGCATAAATCGCGTCAAGAACGCTATCGTCCCATCCCGCTCGCAGTCGTTTGCCACGAATCGAGTCGTTGAGGGAACTGTCTCGCTGCAGAATATTCAGGGCCATCCGACGAAAAGCGGCTGAGACTTCGGGCGAGCTTCCCTTGCGAATTCGGCTCGCGTCTTCGGAAAATGTTACATCCAAGACATAGTGTTCGCTATTCTCGATCTTCCAATGATCACGTATCAGGTTGCCGAGTCGCTTGACTTTGGGAGGAAGACTGCTGATGAAATACGTCGTCTCATCGTGCTCCTTGCGGCCATCCGATCGCTGCCGGTAGATCATCCCAATGGACTTGGCACCCGTCCATGCTCGGAAGACCGGATTGTCGGGAAGGTCAATGACGTAGTGTTCGCGGCGTTCCTGTCGGCCGTGTGACTCTTCGACCGTGACATGACGCTTGAGCCCATCGATCCGGTAATCGGCGTCGCCGAACTCAACAAACAGAGCTTCAATGGCTCGCGAGAGTGATTCTTGGTTTCGCTTGACCGTCAAAACATAGTCTGCTTTGGCTTCCACGATGGCCGCGGCCGTGGCCTTTTGACAATGCATCGCATCCAGCGTCACGACCGAGCCTTCGAGTTCCAGCAAGCTCAATAGATCCCGGGCGGCTGGGATTTCATTGCTTTTATCACTCACCGACATCTGACGAAGTACCAGACGTGTCTCGGTTGCGAACGCCGTGATCGTATGCAAAGGGCTTCGACCTGCCGGCAGATCGTTCAGGAGCCCCCAGGAGTCTTCGGGAACGCCGACTCCAAAGGGCCGGATACAGCGAGGGCAGTCCCAGGACACCCCGGAGCATTCTCACCGCAACCATGCG
>JBJHCD010000575.1:0-4621 GCA_050485845.1 Pirellulaceae bacterium
GAAAGCAGACAAACATGAGAGACACACAACTCGAAGAAAGCTTGGCCCCGCGACTCGCGGCGGTCGGCGCAACCGGTGCGCCGGCGACTTTCACCGGAAATCCTATAAAATCTTCGCTTGTTTAAGGCCTAGGCGTCGCGGTGTCGGAGACGTGCTTGGAGGCTGGCAAGCTCAGTCAGCAGTGTTTCGCGATCGCGGGATAGCAACTCGTCGTCCCTGGATACCGCATCTCCAAGCAGCTCTTGGAGCGTCTGGATCCTTCCCGCCAGTTTGCCTTCTTCACGACCTTCTTCTCGACCCTGACTGCGGCCTTCTTCGCGGCCTTGGATCAAGAGGCGATCGGCGAGCGAGCCGGGCTCGAATTGAGTGGGAAAGACGCTCTTGAGCGTCTGCTTGTACTGCTGCGAGTCAATATCCTTGTTGACTGACATGACGTAAACTCCTATGACCTGAATCCATTGCGGCAAATGACCCTCGGGAAGCGCCTGAGCAATCCGCTGCAGGATCTCGCCGAGTATGCTGGCCAGATGATCGCTCCGACTGTATTTTAGCAGTCGCAACGTATTACGCAAAACGGGCTCACCGGCAATCTCGTCATCGGAAAGCTGGCTGAGGTCCAGCAGCGGAAAGCGAAAATCGACCTGATATTCGCCAAGGCCGCTGGGCGACCGGACCAATTCCGTCAAACTCCGCGCCGCAGTCCAAGCCCGCTCGCCATGATAAACCACCAGCGGCACGATCGGATAGAGAGCCATCCCATCTCGCAGCCGCTTTTCCCAGATACGGATCATATAGGAGAGCAGCTGGAATACGGTCAGCGGATCGGATTGGCTCTTGTGCTCAAACAGAAAATACACCAGAGCCCGGTCGTCCTCGCTTTCGGCATCGGAACCAACCAGTCGCACCGACATCAGCAAGTCGGAGAACTTCTCTCTCAAGTCCGCGTCAATGAAGCTCCCGGTTTCGAGCTGCAGAGTATCGAGATTCAGTTCCGCCAAGGCCGCTGGGGACAGTTGTGTTTCGATCAAGCTCCGAGCATTGGGTAAGTGCGAGAGGGCGAACTGAAAGAAGTTGTTGTGTGGTGTCGGTAGTTGTTCCATAACCGCCGATTGTACCAAAGGCACGAATCCCGCACACTTCATGACAAGGGGATGTCCCTGCTTGAGAATGGGGAGGACATAGAGCCGCTCAACGGGGCATGTCCCCGGTTGAGCGGAGTCAACTAAGCAGCAACGAGCAACGAAACAAATACCGCGGCCGAATCCTGAAACGTTACTTCCATCGGAACGTTCCGAGCCCGCAACACGCCTCGGTTTGCTTCGGGGCGTCGAGCTGGCGGGCCGCTCACGGCCACGGAGTTTCAGGCCATGTCCAGAGGCCCAAGGCCAAGCGGGGAACATTCCGTCGTCCGGAAAATCCCGTCAGGTTCTCTATCTTGGTGCCAGAACGCGCTGTCGCGGGAGGAGTGCGGCAACAGATCGTTCGATGATTGTCAGCGATGGACGCCCGGGACAATGACGAGCCTCACAAGGCGCAACAGGCTCCCGCCAGCTCCCATTTCGCCTGCTTGGCGCGGCAGTTCCAATTAGCGCCCGGCCCTGGACTCACCTCAGGGACATCCCCCGCCCGATCGCTGACGGCAGCAGGTGCTAGCACCAAGAAGCAAAAAACAAAGCCTGACCAGACTCCTCCGAGAATTATTGAGAAGCTGAGAAAACTCGACAATTCGGCAACGCACGGGCCAATTTGGCAGCGCCACTCGTCGAAATGCGTGTATTATTGACGGTCAGCTCACGAAGTCCCTTCAATTTGATAAGTGAATCAATGTGATCATCACTCACCGCAATACCCTCCAGATCCAGATACCGAAGATTTGACAATCCACTGAGACTAGAGAACTCGCCAACAAATCGTGAGTTTTTCAGACTCAAATACTTCAGTTGCCGCCAATCATCGTGGCTCTCAAAGCGATTTAAATCGACTGTGGCATGTAGTAACTCGACGCGTGTCAGATTGGGTAACGCGGCTAACCCTTCAAGGCCAATCAAGCTAAACTTATCTGGGCTGAATTGAACAGTCTCAATTTGCCGTAAGCTCTGAAGTTCTGCATATGCGTTGCCGACGAACTGGCATCTTCCGAAATGCCAATGAACCACCCGCTTCATCTTCCCCAAACGCTCGATGAATTCTTTGTCCAGCGTGGTGTCGATAATGGCAATGCTCACGAGTGCCGGCATCGAATCTAATACATCCATCGTTTCCCGAGTGACGGACGGTCCACAGAGTACAAATTTTACCCGGCCGAATGGACGATTGCCGAAGACACGTCGCAGCGAGGTCCGAAACGCCGATTCGGCACACCTCGACTTTGCCTGAGGCGAGCCCGTTGTATCACCGCAATCAAAGAGCACAACACCGCCACTGTTAATAATCGTCGTGATTGCCTGGTCCTCGTTGAATGCGAGCTGAAGCTCTTGGTACACCCAGACCAAGGATGCAGCGATCGCCACAATCAAGACAATAGTGCCAAGTAACCGATGGGAGCCTTTCCGAAAGTTGTACATAATCACATCGCTCCGTGGAAACAATTATTACGGACATGGTCGTGTTGCAGGAGGCGTGAATGGTGGCCATGGAGGAAAAGCGGCGCCGGTACAAGCGTTATTCGCGAATAGTTGATCATTGCCAGGAGCAAATCGAACCCATATCAAGATATTGCCACTTGGTCCACGTGAAGGGCCGATCGACAAGACTGATCCAACGACATATAGAAACTGTGGGTCAATGTCGACTTCGTCCGACTGTTCTTGAAATTCGCTAAAGACCATGGTTTTGGCCGGTGAAAACGGGATCCAGGAGCAACAGCACCTATAACGGACCGATATGAATCGACGTCTCTTGCACAATATGGTTGTTACTGGGGTAAGGCTGACAGTCGCTGGGTTGAGGGCCGGCGTCACACGAGAGCTGATTCCACCGGCCTCGCCGACAATTGTGACGGGGGCTCCTGCCGGAAACACAAATGAGGTTAGAGTGCATCTAAGGCCAAAGGGGTCTATGGCAATAAGCGGGCTTAGTAAATCAAACGAATATAGATTGAGGCGACTTCCATTGTATTCCAATATGTCCCTCGCTAAGAATAATGCGATGCGGACGTCATACCACCGATTTCGAAAGTAATACAACCCCACCGCCCCTTCCCACTCCCGCGACGTGTACGTGTACCGCACGTCGAACGAGCTGCCGCTGGGGGCCCCGAACGTGGGCGAAAGGAACTGAGGCCAGCCGTAGGGGGTGTACTCGATTCGCTCCTCGACCGCGCCGGATTCGTCCACCACGGCCGTCACGTTCCAGTTGGCGTCGGGGAGGAAGTAGAGTCGCTCGTCGAGCGTCCCATTTCCCGTCGTGTCCCGGTCGCGGAGGACGAGGTCGTCAATGTACCGCACGCCCCAGACGTGTTGCCGCTCGGGGTCGCTCGAGCTATCAAGCCGCTCCTCCAGGCACTGCCAGGAATCGGTGAAGTAGAAGTGCCGCGTTTCGTCCAGCGTGCCGCCAGCGAACGACTTGCCGACAACGCGGAAGTTGCGCCCGTCATAAGCGAATTCGGCCAGCGTGTCGCTGGTGTCCGGATCGACCAGTTTCGCCAGCCGGTTCCAGGCGTCCCAGGTGGCGGTCATCGCCTTGTCCGCTCCAAGATCCGGACGGGGGATCGTGGTCATGTTGCCATTGGCGTCATAGGACGGCGTCACCCACGAGGGGCCGGTCGTGTTGTCAATGTCCGTGATCTCGTTCACTGGATTGGACGTCCGGGCCTGAATCAGATCCCAGGTGCTGTTTCCGTCATCGTCCTGCCGGAAGCCGAGCCAATTGCCGGTCGGGTCCAGCGTCCAGCACTGGCCGAACTGGGGCGAGGTGATCGACGTGTGGCCGGAATTCAATTCCCCTCGCTCGGCCGAGTGCAAACGATGCAGGCCGTCATAACCGTACAGCCAGTCGTAGCGCCGGCTGGAATCGCTCGGATTCTCCCGCCAAATGCGGCTGGACGCCCGGTCGTAGCCGTAGAGGACGCGCGACAGATCGCTGCCGGTATCCGTGTTGCGCCACCGCAGGTCTTTCACTCGGCCAAACCGATCCAGCCCCGCGTAGATATCCCCCGTGTCCGGATCGTTGGAACCGGTCAGGCTGACCAGCGTGTAACGCAGATCGGCCTGGGGGCTGTCCTGCAGAACCACGATGCCCAGTCCCAGGTACTGGTAATCGGCCAGATGAGTTGCCCCGGTGTCGCTATCGATCAGGCTGGACACCAGGCTGCACTGGTCATGGATGGAATCGGCCGCGCCATAGTCGAACGTCACGTCGCGCCCATCGGGATAGGTGACCGCCGTCAGCCGAATCGTGTTCGCGCTGCCGTCGGCGTAGGCCATCTGAACGCTCGGCGTCGTGGAAAGGTTGACCGCACCCGAGTGCGACTGGAACGTATCGATCGCTTGCCCGAAGCCATTGTACAGCACGAACACTTCGTTGACGACATTACCGCTGCCGGTGCTTGCCGAGTCAAAGCTCGTGATCCGCTCAACGTCGCCCCTCTTGTTGTACGCCAACTCAATCCGCCGCACGGCCC
>JBJHCD010000576.1:0-1618 GCA_050485845.1 Pirellulaceae bacterium
TGGCATCGCTGGTGGGAAATCGATTTGATGTATGCCGTAATTCGCGTCCTGGAAATGACCGGTTTGGCCACCGACGTGATCCGCCCCCGCCACCAACGAAGGTGATGGCCGGCCAGGCCCAGCAACGGATGCAAATCGCGTCTGACGCAATCGCGTCGGATCCAATCGCGGGTCATGCAATCCGCGGCCGATGGAAACCGCGGCCGTTGGAAACCGTACCGGAATCAACAGAGTCGCGCGGCCGATCTCGGCTCGCAAACCAGTCTGGCTCAGGCGCCGTACATCTCCGGTACTTCGACACCGTTCAGCCGAAGATACACGATCAGATGGGCCCGGTGATGAATCGTGTGGTTCAGAACAAAGCTGCGAATAATCGCGGCCCGAGGGAGCGTGAATAACGGCTTTCCTCCAGCCAGCAGTGACCACATCACCTCCAGATCCTGGTCGTCCTGGATGCTGGAAATGGCTTGACGCGCCGCGGCGACATTCTGATCGAACATCGCCAGGATCCCTTCTCGACTGGTCAGCGCCGGAGACTGGTACGGCTCGCCATCCGGTGGCGCCACATCCCAGGAGGTCTGATTCAAAGTCCCCTCGACCCAACCCGGAATCTCCGCCAAGTGACAGGCATTCCAGCCGATGGAATTCATGTCGGGTCGAGCTTTCCAGTCGAGTTTGTCGTCAGGGACACATTCCAACACCTTGCGCGTGTTGCTCATTTCATGATCAAACTCGGGAAGAATCGTGTCTGCATAACTCATGGGATACTCCAGGTTCGGTAAGGTTCAAGAGAAATAGAAAAGAGAAATCGAGTAAAGGAGACAAGTGGAGATGTGTCAAAGGGGGAGAGGGAAAAGAGAAGGGCAAATGGACGCTCCACCTAGCGGGCCATTGATCGCTCAACGATTCTTGGCGCCGCGGCGACGTGACGTTATTGTTTCTCGCCGAGATGGGAATACAAGGATGGGTCCTCGGCTGCCGCTCGGCCCTCCTGACGGCTGAGCTGATTCAGTTGCTGCTGGAGGGCAAGCGTCTGCTCGCAGACCATAATCAATTGACTCAAGTAGGCTCGCTCATGTGCGGCAAGCGGATGTGCCTTGCGTTGCTTGAGCCAACGAGGGATCACGGCGACGCCACCGATTCGAGTTTCCCAGATCGGCCTGGGCAGGACATCTTCCCAATCGACGATGGTTGGCGGTTGAGAGTCAGGTGGCGGGAGACATGGATGGAGGGCGTTCTCCCCGCCCTGCGGCGTCTCGGAAATGACAGTCAAGGAATACTTGGCGACGGGCCCCACGCTGCCATGCAGCTCCACCAAACGATGCCCCAGTCGTCCGACGGCCCGAAACCGCTCGAGGTTGTCCGGGAGAGGGATCCTCGGAAATCCACGAGGGAGTTCTTGGGCAAATTGACGACGATAACCAGGCGTGCAGGCCACGCCGTATAGATAAGCCAGCAGGTCTCGCGGGCCGAACCCGTCCGTAGAGCTTTCCGCCTCCGGGAAATACGATATTTCCAAGCTCGATTCAACGGCCTGGATGAATTCGTCCCGAAAATTACCTCGCCAAGCACCGGAGTCTTCTTGTAACCACAGAGGGGCGGCGTAGGGGGCACCATG
>JBJHCD010000576.1:1628-4621 GCA_050485845.1 Pirellulaceae bacterium
CCATGTCCACTGTGCAGCACGCGATCGGACATCAGATGCCGAGTCACCAGAAAGTGATCGTAGTGACCTGGATTGGTGCTCTGCCGCATGAAAACCAGGGCGACGTTGTCGACACGTTCGACCCTCTCCGCCGCGATCAGGTGGCGCATCACTTGGAACCGGGCTCTCCCGAGCCAGCGAGGTTCGTAGTAGATCCATCGCAGATCAAAAGGAGCCACCATGTAGGGACGTAGCTTTTTCGGGTCGAACTCCACGCGGGGCCCTTCGCCGCCATCGCTCTCATTCATCGCATGACGCCGCATCCTCTCGGCCAAGGTATCGATATCGCGATCCGTGAAGAGAGAATCGTTCTTGGTCTGAACTCCCGACACATACTGAGCAAAAATCTGGTCGAGCCCCCAGCCTCGACCATATTCCCCCCAGGGACCAGACCGGTCGTTCGGCAAGTCTTCCCTGCTGTCCCTCCGCTCGGACTGAGAAGC
This sequence comes from Pirellulaceae bacterium, assembly GCA_050485845.1. GTDB lineage: Bacteria > Planctomycetota > Planctomycetia > Pirellulales > Pirellulaceae > JBJHCD01. Next base: position 2,111 of record JBJHCD010000576.1, read on the forward strand.
AACGAAACCCTTGTTCGGGTCGCGCGACCGACCAATCGCGTCCGGCGTCGAGCTGGGTTTTCGTCGCGGCGGCAAGAAACTGTCATGGGAAGTCGGGCGAGGTCGAGACGACGAGAGCCACTGCGTGGCAGCGACTCCCCCCTCCTGGCCTTCAGCCTGAAGTTGCTCGAATTTCCGCTCCCGACTCCCCCGGATTTCAGCGTAGTGCAGAGTAGGGGCTTGCCGGAAATCTCCATTTTGGGAATTCGCTCGGACCAGAAGGCAGAGCGTGATGCCGCAGCGCACACCGAAGACGTTCTCGTCCCGACCACTCGATTGTTCGTCGACCACTTCACTCGGACGCCAGTGACTTCCATGGAGGTTGTAGAAGTAGAGATGGTCAAAAGATGACAGCAAGCTGCCACGAAGTTGGCGATGCGTCAGGCCGTCGAGCAACGCATGGTTCAGCACCAAGGCCACGATGCCGGTCCCCGCCCGTTCCACTTGGTACTGAGACCAGCGAAGAAATTTCCAAACATCGTCATGCAGATTGTGTTTCTTCTCTCCCAGTCCTGTCTGGTAGTCCCGCATCAGGTCCAAGATCCAGGGGTCGCGATTCGCGCGACCAAAGTTGGCATAAGGTGGATTTCCCAGAATCACCACGGGAGAGTCCGGCAAACGGGCTGAATCAATCCGCCGATCCGTCTCTCGGTTCAATGCCGATCGACAATGAAAGGTCTCTCCGGCGGATGCCAACTCGGGAAAGTCCAGTGCCAGCAGATCCCGAGCGGCGGCGATGGTGCCTGGGAGAACGTCAAATCCCTGAATGAACCTCGCCGGTGAAAGCGGAGCGTTCCGCGCCGCGCCCGCCACTGGGCCGCCCGAGACTGGGCCGGCTGACGCTGATCCGGCCGAGACGGGGCCGGCCGAGACGGGGCCGGCTGAGACGGGGCCGGCTGAGACGGGGCCGCCAGTGCGAAATACTTGATGAAGTACTGTTCGGAGGAAAAGCCCCGTCCCACAGGCGGGATCGATGACGATTGGAGAGCGATCGTGGGAGACTCCCAGCGACGCCAGGCCTTCGGGAATCCGCAGGTGTTCACGCAGCAATACGTCCACGCCACGGACGAGATACTGAACCAGCGGCCACGGAGTGAAATAGACGCCGCGGCGCTTCCGCTGCTGCGGGTCGAGGGTGGCAAGGAACAAGTCGACCAGGTAATCTCCGGGAGGTGAGCGACTCGGATCGGCCCCCATGTGCTCGGCACAACACCTCGCGGCCCATGTCAGATCGCTCGACTCCAGCAACTTTCGCAGTGGCTCGAAGCTGAGCGAAAACGCTTCCGCTGACGCAAACGGCAAGAGATTCTGACGCCCAGCCCCGGGCAGGGACGGTTCGTCATTCCCCACGGCATGGTGAGTTGTCGAGCCGGCTCGACATGCCATCTGACGGATCACCGAACTGACGAACTCTTGGTCCGCGCCCGTTGCTTCGGAACTCCCGGCCAAGGTGACCCATTGACGTTCCGCGTCGCGAGTTGCCGAGGCAAGCCGTCGCAGGAAACGAGTGACTTGTCGAGGCAAGCCGGTCATGTGAAGCCGATCACGTGGAGCCGAAGAGCGAAGTGACCGGCTCTGCCTTGACCAACTCACGAGGCTGGTTCAAGTGGTTGTACACGATCGACATCGGGTCGATGCCCAGGGCGTAATACATGGTGGCGAGCAGTTCTGTCGGATGGACCGGTTTCTCGGTCGGCGCCGATGAAGTCTGGTCGCTCTTCCCATGGACGACGCCCCGTTTGATGCCGGCCCCCGCCACAACTCCCGTATAGCAGTAAGGCCAATGATCTCGGCCATCGTTGCTGTTGGAGTTCCCCGAGGTGCTGACGCCACGCTGGGGACTGCGACCGAATTCACCCACCGCCACAACCAGGGTTTCGTCCAATAGGCCCCGGTCATCCAGGTCCGCGATCAGAGTCGAGAGGCCCGAGTCGAGCATCGGGGCGGCCTGGTTTCGCATCCGGTCGGTCAGCCCCGTGTGGACGTCCCACGAATGATTATCGGAATTGGCGACCTTCGGCCAAATCACCTCGACGACTCGAGTTCCCGCTTCCACCAATCGCCTGGCGAGCAAGCAGCTTTGGCCGAAGGTATTGCGGCCGTAGCGATCTCGAGTTGCTTCGGTCTCCTGACGTAAATCGAACGCATCGCGAGCCCGACCCGAAATGATCAAGCTGAGTGCCGAGTCGTAGTAGCTGTTCAGCTCATAGTCCTTCACCGCGTTGTCGATGTCGGGCATCCCTTGGTTGATCAGGTCCCGCAATCGGGCTCGACGTTGCAAACGTCCCACGCTGACTTCGGGACGCAGTTGTAGGTCGTCGACCTTGATGCGGTCCATTTTCCCCATGTCCATGTCGTCCCCGGGTGGGAACAGATAGTAGGGATCGTATGCTCGCCCCAGGAATCCCGCCGTTCCCGACTTGTTCACCACATTGCTCTCTTGCAGCGGACGCGGCATCATCACGAAGGGGA
>JBJHCD010000577.1:0-4615 GCA_050485845.1 Pirellulaceae bacterium
GGCGTAGGCATGGCGGCTGAGCCGCAAGCTTTCCGCCACCCCCGGAAGAAAGATCTCCTCGTCTCGCTTGGCGAGGGACAGGAGAGTTGGAGGGCTGATTTTCTGCTCGGCAAAAGCGGACGCGGCGGCGTTCAATTGCCCTTTGCCACCATCGATCAGCACGATGTCGGGAAAGACTCCCCCCTCATCCGTCAACCGCCGATAACGCCGACCCACCACCTCGTGAATGCTGCGAAAGTCGTCCACCCCCGTCACACTCCGAATGCGATAGCGCCGGTACCCTGGTTTAAACGGGAGGCCATCCAGGAATTGAACGACACTGGCGACCGTCTCTCCGCCACCCAGGTGAGCGATATCGATTCCCTCGATCGTGCGTGGTGTTTTCGACAGCTGAAGGACTTTGCGTAGTCCCCCGAGCCCCTTTTTGGGATCGATGTAGAAGACTTCGGGTTGAGCATGTTTTTCAAGATCGCCGCGGCGGTCGAGCGATTCGAGCAGCTTTAGCTCGTCACGCAGTTTGGCCGCCGTTTCGTACTCCCGTGCCTCGGAGGCGGCCAGCATCTCCTCGCGCATCTGCTTGAGCAGTTTTTCCTTCTTGCCTTCCAGAAACATTTGGAGGCGGTGAATGTCGCGCCGGTAGGTTTCCTTGTCGATCCGCAGATTGCAGGGGGCGGTGCACTGGTCGATGCTGGCGAGCAGGCAGGGGCGAAACCATTTCCACCGCGGATCCCCGTCGTCGATATCGAGGCTGCAGGTGCGAAACTTGAAGATCCTCTGCAGGACTTGGACCGCCCCTCGGAGGGCTCCGACGCTGGTGAAGGGGCCATACAGCTTCACGCCACGCTGCTTCGGCTCCCGAGTCACCTCGACCCGAGGAAAATCCTCGCGCACGGTGATCATCAGGTACGGAAATGTCTTGTCGTCTTTTAGTTCCTTGTTGTGTTTCGGCTGAATATCCTTGATTAATCGTGACTCGACCAAGAGAGCGTCGACTTCGCTCTCGCATTGGATGTAGTCGGCGTCGGCGATTTCATCCACCCAATGAGCGGTTCTTGCTTCCTCCTGAGCGGCGCGGAGAAAGTAACTGGAAGCTCGAGAACGGAGGTTCTTGGCTTTTCCGACATAGATGACTCGCCCTGCCGAGTCCTTGAGCAAGTAAACGCCGGGTGACGTCGGAAAGTCCCGCACTTTCGCGGCGGCCCGACCGGGTCCCCGTGACTCCACACCCTCCCGCTTCTCGGTCTCAATTGGTTCGTCGCTACTCATCGCCCCAGCCACCAATCCGTGTCGTTTTCAGAGTTGTTTTCAGAGTTGTTTTCAGAGTTGTTTTCCGGGCCTTGGGATATTCTCTCGGGAGAGCAAGCCGCACGAGAACCCTCCGCTACCTGCTCCCGGGGACGTTTCGCCGGAGAATTGCTCCTACGAGTCATTCTATCCCGGATTGCCGAGCGCCGAGGTTGGCCAGTATGGCCTTTGCCGCTCGGCGACCGCTGAGCATGGCTCCATGGATGGAAGCGGTTTCACAATAATCGCCGCAGCAGTAGAGGTGGTCGGCAAGGCGAGGTCCCCGCGAGCCACGTTTCCAGCCGGGGACGGCCTGGCCGGGAAGGGCGTGGGGGATCCGGTAACTGCGGATCGGTTCCCACTGGTCCACCTGGGAACCAAACCATTCCTGCAGTTGCCTTCGGACCGCCACGTCTCCGGAAGCTTCATCCGTCTCTGGGATTTCGGCTCCCTGGGTCGAGACGGCCACCAGCGACTTTCCTTCGGGAGCATAGGAGGGGGCCACGTCACTGGGTACCGTCACGTTGTTGATCGGTCCCGTCCGATCTCCGTTGAGCAGCAGCAGTGGTTGCTCCAAGGGACTCTTCGGGGCCGAAAAGTAGTGGCAAGTTGTTCCCAGGGAGGTGGGTGAGCTGAGCTGGTCGCCCGCCAGTCGGGCCGCTTCGGGGCCTTCCACGGCCAGCACGATCGTTTCCCCTTCGATCGTCTCGCCACTCACCAGTCGAACTCTCTGTCCCTCGATCGATTCCACGCGACTTTCCAATCGCACGGATTCGGGAGGGAGTGTTTCCGACAATTGTTGTGGTATTGCCTCCATCCCGGCGGCTGGTAGCGAAACGTCCCCCAACGCAAACATGCGGAAGAGGAACCGGAAGAAGCGACTGGAAGTTTCGAGTCGATCCTCGAAAAACACGCCCGAGAACCAGGGGCGAAAGAAACGCTCGACCAGGTCCTGCGAAAAGCCGACCTCATTTCTCAAATATTCTTCCGTCGTCAGGTCGGATCCCTGCCAGACCGAGTCTTCGGGGCCGCTGACCAGTTGTTGGCGTAACCGGGCCAATTTCCAGCGGTCGGCCAGCGTACCGATCCCGTTGGCCATCGAGGCCCAGGCCTTTCCGGGGCGACGCCAGGGATCGCTCATGCAGACGAACTTGCCGCGTGTTCGAATCATCGCTCCGGGCTCGAACGGATGAAGCTCCAGTCGCTGGTAGTCGAGCATCCGTTGAGCTTCCGGATAGGCGGTTTGGAGCACTTGAAAGCCGCGGTCGAGTCGAAAACCTTGGAATTCATCCGTCCGAACGCGTCCTCCCAAGGCGTCCGCCCCTTCCAGCAGTAGAACGGCGACCTGGGAAGCATGCAAATGGCGGGCACAGCAGATCCCGGCCAGTCCTCCTCCAATGACAATGACGGGTCGAGATGTCATGAGCCACCTTTCTGTTGGGCATCGATTCTGTCGTGAGCTTCCGTTGTGCCAGGAGCCTCGTTTGTGTCAGGAGTCTCTGTTGTGTCAGGAGTCTGTGGCGGGGATGGGAGTGAGTCGTGAGGAGACGTGGTCCGACTTTGCTGGGCGAAACGTTCCGCTTCGCGAGCCGCGTTGCGGAGCATGCCGGCAAAAACGAATTGATGGAGCGGGTACACTCCGTACCAATACGCCAGCCCCCACAGTCCGACTGGATCGAAGAGGGCGGTTTGTCGAATCTCGCAGTGATCTGCATTTTCCGCGACTTCGAATTCCAGCCAGGCTCGACCAGGCAACCGCATTTCGGCTCGCAGTCGCAACCGGTGGGGTGGCTCGTACGCTTCGACTCGCCAACAGTCCAGCGTGTCTCCGACTCGCAGTTCATCCGGATCTCGCCGTCCCCGCCGAATTCCGATACCGCCAACCAGCAGGTCCAACCAACCGCGGATTCGCCAGAGGAAATTCGCGTAGTACCAGCCCGTTTCGCCACCAATCCGCCGAATGGGAACGAAGGCCTGTTCCGGTGTCAGATGAACTTGGCAGCTTCTGGAGTCGACCAGCCGAGATCCGAAGCGGACCCCGCCCCAAGTTCTTGGCTTTCCGGCGGAGGATTCCGCGTCGGACCACCGGGTGGCCGCCAACTCCAGATCTTCGTTCACCAAGGCTCGAGAGATCGCGTCGCGAATTCCTCGAGGCTTGACTTGGAATACGTCCTCTGCCTCGTGATTGGAGACCAGTGTTGCATTTCGCAAGCTTTCCACCAGTTTCCGGCCCACCCGGGCATAAACCGGGGTCACCAAACCGAGCCACAAGCTGGAGAGTCTGGGGGTCAGCAGGGGAACGGGGATCATCCAACGTCTCAGTCCCCTTTGATGAGCATATTCTTGCATGATCTCGCCGTATGAGACTTGATCGGGGCCACCGATCTCGAAGGTCCGCGACGGCCCGGCGGGCAGATCCAGCGCGCGGATCAGATAGGCCAAGAGGTCTTCCACGGCGATGGGTTGAGCCAGCACTCGTACCCACTTGGGGCAGATCATGATCGGCAGCCGTTCGGTCAGCGCTCGGATGATCTCGAAGGATAGACTTCCCGATCCGATGACAATCGACGCGCGGAATTCGATCACCTGGGATTCCGATTCACGCAGCAGTTCACCGGTTTCCTGGCGGCTGCGCAAATGGGGGGAGAGATCCTTGTCGGGGTCCCCAAGTCCTCCGAGATAGATAATCCGTTGAACTCCCGCCTCGCGGGCGGCCTGAGCGAAGTTTCGGGCCGCTTGGCGATCCTCGACCTCGAAATCCCGGCCGGTTCCCATGGAGTGGACCAGGTAATACGCGGTCTCCACTCCCTCGAGTGCCTTCGGCAAGGTCGTGGAATCCAGCACGTCACCCGCGACAATTTCGGTCCGATCGGAGACTCGCCCCTCGAGGCTCGACGTCCGGCGACTCATGCATCGCACCCGTTCACCCCGCTCTTCAAGTAATGTCAGCAGGCGGCCTCCGACGTATCCCGTCGCCCCGGTCAGTAAAATCAGTCGCGTCATGAACCCCACTTTGTACTAGCTTGGAGGCTTGCATCGAGCCGCTCGATCAGGGACCCTAACGATGGATCCCGGCACGTTCTCCCCACCTCCTCGAAGAAGAACTTCAGACTACCAGGAAGCCATCAGGAAGCAACGACCATGCAAGATCGACGCACCACACTCAAGCAGCTTGGCGGCACCTTTGCCTGTTCCCTACTGGCTTCCGCTTCCGGCACAATTGCCGAGGAGTCGTCCGGTGACAAGCCACCGATCAAGATCGGACAAATCGGCGTCGGGCATGCTCATGCCAGTAAACTATCGGTGTACCGCGAATTGCCCGACTATGAAG
>JBJHCD010000578.1:0-2606 GCA_050485845.1 Pirellulaceae bacterium
CTTCGGATCTGCTTATCGACCTTCTGCTCCGTCAGAAGCTGATGGACAATTTGCAAATCCTTCTGATGTTGGCGACTCAACCAGCTCATTCCGAATTCGGCTTCCAACAAGGCCGAACGGTAGCTGGCATGTCGTTCGAGCAGAATACGGTAATTCAGGTCCTCCATCGCCGCTTGAAATTCATTCGCTCCACCGACGAATCGAGCCGAGTCGGTTGTCAGAGGCGAGGTGACTGTGGAGAGGAAGGAGTCGCCACAGACCCGCTGGACGAATTCCTCGGTTCGTTGCCTTTCAAAGCGTTGCATCGGTCATGGCTCCTCATTACATTCCGAGTTCTCAATCGGCCAATCGCCCCTTACTCCCATCCGAAACCGCCTCGAATCCCCGCCAAGATACTCCGACGCCTCAATGATACAGGCCGCTCAAACGATCCTGCAACCTGTCGAACAATGGGTCAAACGCATTGGAGGGTGATGGGTGACGGAACTGGGCCGAGATGTGAGCTTTGAATGCACAATGGTAAGAGACGAGGGGGGGAGACTTCGTCCTTGCCCATCTTTGCCCGTCCTTGCGAGAGCGATCTTGGGCCGGTAGGGTATCTCCCTGAAGGAGGGACTCCCAAGCAGCGAAAGTGAATGACGAGGAGGCGGTCGTCGGACGCGTTCGGATCGACTCGGCTTCACCGGAGAACTCAATGATTGAACTGGACGAGGTGTCGAAAACCTATCGCTCCTCCACACAACCCGCCGTGAATCAACTTTCGCTCCGTGTCGCCGAGGGAGAGACGTTGGTCCTGTTGGGAGGTTCTGGTTGCGGTAAAACGACGACCCTCAAGATGATCAACCGACTTGTCGAGCCGACTTCCGGACGGATCCGAGTTGCCGGCGAGGATACCGCCGAGATTGATCCTGTTCAACTTCGCCGCCGGATTGGCTACGTATTTCAAGGAATCGGCCTATTTCCCCACGTCAACGTGGTGGGAAACATCTCGGCTGTCCCCCGCCTGCTCGGTCGTGACCCCGCGTGGATCGAACAACGGGTCGACGAACTACTCGAACTGATGGGCCTCCCGCCGGACGAATATCGGGGGCGATACCCGCGAGAGCTTTCCGGTGGACAGCAGCAACGCGTCGGGGTGGCTCGAGCACTCGCGGCCGAGCCGCGCGTGATGTTGATGGACGAACCGTTCGGGGCACTCGATCCCATCACCCGCGACAGCCTGCAAACCGAAATGAAAACCATCCGCCGGCGACTCCGGTTGACCATCGTGATGGTGACGCACGACATGACCGAAGCCCTGTTGATGGCCGATCGAATCGCGGTGATGGAGGCGGGAAAGGTCGTCCAAATCGGCACGCCGCACGAATTGATCACCGATCCGCGAACTCCGTTCGTCCAGCAGTTGACCGCCGCTCCCCGGCGACAAGCCGATGCTCTGGAGGCAATCATGCGAGGTGAAACGGAACCATGAACTGGCAGGCTTGGAACGCTCAACTCGAGCGGCTGCCGACGTACCTCTCCGGTCACGTCTTGCTGACAATCGTGTCCCTGGCGTTTGGAATTGCCGCCAGCATCCCTTTGGCGCTGTGGATCATCCACCGTCCGCGCATTCGATCGTTCGTTCTGGGCACGGCGGGTGTTATTCAAACGATTCCGAGTCTGGCGCTGTTGGCTCTCATGGTCCCCCTGCTTGGCGGAACCATCGGCCGACTCCCTGCCATCCTCGCTCTTTTCCTCTATAGCATGCTCCCCATCCTGCGGAACACCGTCACGGGAATCCTTCAGGTCGATCCAGCCGTCACCGAAGCCGCTCGAGGGATCGGCATGACGCCTCGCCCGGTGATGTGGAGAATTCAAGTCCCGCTGGCCCTACCCGTGATCATCGCCGGGATCCGCACGGCCACGGTCTGGGTTGTCGGCATGGCGACGCTCTCGACTCCCGTGGGAGCGACGAGCTTGGGAAATTACATCTTCAGTGGTCTGCAAACTCGGACGTGGGTCGCTGTCTATGTCGGCTGTCTGGCCGCCGCTGGACTTGCCATTCTGCTGGACCAACTTATTCATCTTGTCGAGGTGGCATTCCAGGATCGCTGTCGTCGCCGAGCGGTCGCTGCGGCGATGGGGCTTCTGGCCGTCTTCGGTACCGGCCTATGGCCCTTGGCCGCCGACATCTTTCGGCGAGATAACCGCCCTCGCGTGGTCGTGGGGGCGAAGTCGTTCACTGAACAATACATCCTCGCCGGACTCATGGCCAGGCAACTCGATGACGCGGGGTTTCGAGCGGAACGGCTAGAGAGTCTCGGTTCGACAGTCGCCTTCGAGGCATTGTCGGCAGGCACCATTGACGTCTATGTAGACTACTCTGGAACCGTCTGGACGAATTACATGAAGCGACACGACAATCCGGGGCGAACGGCCGTGATGAGCGAGATGACCGAGTGGCTCGATCGAGAACACCAAATCACCGTGCTCGGCGAACTTGGATTCGAAAACACCTACGCCCTGGCAATCCGTGAAGAGGAGGCAAACCGGCAAAATATCCACGCCATTTCGGACCTCGCTCGTAACTCCGACAGCATGGTTTTTGGGGGAGATTACGAGATTTT
>JBJHCD010000578.1:2616-4608 GCA_050485845.1 Pirellulaceae bacterium
CCGGAATGGACGAAAGTTCAACAGGATTACGGTCTTCAGTTTCGTGAACTGCGAACATTTGATCCCACGCTCATGTATCAGGCCGCTCGCGATGGCCAAGTCGATGGGATCGTGGCCTTCAGCAGTGATGGTCGAATCATCGCGTATGGCCTTCAGGTGCTCGAAGATCCGCTCGAGTCGTTTCCTCCCTACGATGCCTTGATTCTGTTATCCCCCGCCGCCGCCCGCAATTCCGAAATTCGTGATGCCCTGCTTCCGCTCGTCGGCATTGTGGATGACGAGCGGATGCGTCGCGCGAACATGCTGGTCGACGTCGAGCGAGATTCGATCGACACGGCCGTGCAATACTTGAGGAGCTTTGTCCCATGAGCCGCAACGGCAGTTCCACCACCACGACGTCGCCGGTCATCCAGGGCGAGGAGGACCTTGAGACTCACTTGGCCCGACTTGCTGGACGATACTGCGACACGCGCTCCCAAACAATGTCGCTTTGCGACCGGTTGTCTCCCGAGGACATGACGCCCCAGTCCATGGAGGATGCCAGTCCGACCAAATGGCACCTGGCGCATACCACTTGGTTTTTTGAAACCATGGTATTGGCGGAGTTTCGTCCCGAGCGTTCACCGTTTCATCCCGAATATCGTTATCTCTTCAATTCCTATTATCACTCCATCGGACCGCGGTTCAGCCGGCCTCAACGAGGGCAATTGACGCGTCCAGCGGTCCACGAAGTGATTGCGTACCGTCACTCAGTCGATGAGGAAGTAACGCGCCTGATCGACTCTGCTTCGACTCTGCCACTCGATTCTCAACGAGAGATGGCCGATCGTCTTGAATTGGGGATCCAGCACGAACAGCAGCATCAGGAGCTGATTTTGACGGATCTGAAGCACCTCTTTGCCCAGAATCCACTCCTTCCCAACTATCGGAACAGCACTGAAAGTCAGCCCCATTCCCACTTCGCGTCATCTTCCGAGGGCGACAACTCGAGTGGTGCGGCATGCGACCGACCATCAAGCCCTGAAGCGATTCGGTGGCCGTCGGTTCCCGAGGGAGTCCGGCACGTCGGTTACTCGGGAAGCGAATTCCACTTCGACAACGAATCCCCCCGGCATCGCGTGTTTTTGGAGCAGGCCGACCTGGCGGACCGGTTGATTACAAATGGTGAGTTCCTAGAGTTTATCGAAGCCGGCGGATACCAAGATCCACAATGGTGGCTCGATTTGGGCTGGAGCTATCGGCAACGGGAATCTTGGAAATCTCCTCTGTACTGGACCTGTCACGACGGAACCTGGCGAGAGTTTACGCTCGGGGGATTGCGTCGCTTGCATCTGGCCGAGCCGGTCTGTCATGTCAGTTATTTCGAGGCGGACGCTTATGCTCGGTGGGCGGGAGCCCGACTTCCGACGGAGGCCGAGTGGGAGACGGCCGTGGCAGACAGGCCGGTGCGTGGCAATTTCGTGGAATCGGCCTGGTATCATCCGCGTCCGGCCGAGACATCGGTGCGGGAAGGAGGGGGCTGGAGACAACTTTATGGTGACGTTTGGGAATGGACCAGCAGCAGTTACGCTCCCTATCCAGGCCATTGTCCGCTACCGGGAGCGCTGGGTGAGTATAATGGCAAGTTTATGTGTAACCAGCATGTACTGCGAGGAGGTTCCTGTGCATCGCCTCAATCGCATCTCCGCCCCACATACCGAAATTTCTTTCCTCCATGGGCTCGCTGGCAATTCAGTGGATTCCGGCTGGCTCGAAGCCACCATGGCGAGTTGACTTCGGGCCCCACAGCCCCACGAACCCAGTAACCTCCCCCCTCTCCCCCTCCCCTGCCCCCTGAACACTGAAAACTGAACACTGAACACCCACCCATGAACACGTTTGAAGCCGACGAACCAGCTCCTCCCTCCCCCAAGGCGACTGGTGAAACCAGAGGATCATCGTCCGTCCCTTCGGATGGCGACTCGGTGACGCTCTCGGACCAGGGTCCGGCAC
>JBJHCD010000579.1:0-4604 GCA_050485845.1 Pirellulaceae bacterium
ATGTCAGCCAGGTCATCGAGTGCCATCCGTTCGATCTCGGCATCCGAACGCTCCAGCAGTTCGGGCTGACAAGCTCCCCCGACAAAGATCCGAATCAACACTTCACCCTCCGGAGCACGACCCGGAAACTTAATGCTGGCAAAGCTGGCCGAGAGGATCTTTCGCCGTTCGATTAATGGGACGACGAAACCGAATCCATTGAGCGGATGGCGAATCTGATCCTTTCGGAACCCAGCCATCACAACGGCCGCTCCGGCCAGTGGGATGCCTTGCAGGCCGCGTGAAAGCTCGGCATGAACGGGCTGCAGCAATCGAGCCGCATGACTGGCGGGGGTCGCCAGTATCAGCCCCTCGAAATACTCCACCTCCACCTCCCGCTCGGCTCGGCCCCCACGCTGGAATTCGACTCGCCACATTCCTCGAGGATCTCGGGCCACCTGGACTACTCGGCAACCCGCCCGCAGCGAAGTGGCGGGAAGGCTCAGAACCAGGGACTCGACCAAGCTCTCCAGTCCCTCCCGGGGTGTCAAAAAAAGTCCGTAGCGGGCTCCACTCGCTTGCCGTTCGGCCGATTTTCCAGGATCACGGCGTTTGCGAGCGGCCAGAGTAGCTCGGATCAGCCCTCCATGTTCTCGTTCCATGACCAAGAAGCGGTTCAGGGTGGCCTGCATGCTGAGCTTCTCGGGATCGGCCGTGTAGATCCCGCCGACAAGTGGCTGAATGAGTCGATCGAAGGCCTCGGCGCCGAAGCGACGGCGCGAGAAGTCCGCCAGTGACTCATCCTCCTCGTTACGCCGCGGCGGCTGGAGATATTCGGCGAGCATCCTGAGCTTTCCCCGCCAGCTGAGCAGTGGGGTATTCACGATGGAGGCGAGCCGCTGGGGCTGGAGAAGGGAGAAGCCGAGAGGGACCGGGTGCAGCTTGCCTCGCCGCAACACGAACGCTCGGCGACGACTCTCATCAGTCGGAATCAACTGGTCGGCCAGGCCGAATTGTTCGCAGAGCTGGAGGGCCCAGGGCTCCTGCGTGGTGAACATGTCGGCGCTCTGTTCGATCAAATAGCCGTCGCGTCGCTCGGTCTGTAGGACGCCCCCGAATCGATCTTCCGCCTCGAAAAGCTGCCAGGTGAGGGTCGGGTCGCTTTGTTGAAGCTGGACGGCGGCGGCCAGTCCCGAGATCCCACCTCCAATGACGGCAACTCGCCTTGGTACATCCGACTGCACGCTTGTCCTCGCTTCACGCCCCGCGATGGCGACGCCTCGTCCAACAATCCTAGTCTTCCAGGCCCAGTCTTCCAGGCCCAGTCTCCTAGCCCCAGTCTCCTAGTCCTAGTCTCCTAGCCCTAGTCTTCTAGTCCCAGGAGGTCGGAGGAGACATCACGCAGGATGTCTTCGGTGGTGGTAGCCCCTTGGGCGACCTTCAACATGGCGGACTGGCGCAAGGGGACCATGCCGGCTCGGATCGCGGCCGCCTCGATTTCGACTCGAGGCCGAGCGTTGGAGATCAGCTGGCGCACCTCTTGGTTCATCCCCATCACCTCAAACAATCCCGTCCTCCCGGAGTAACCCGTGCCGAAACATTGATCACAACCGGCCGGCCCGAAGATCGCCTTCCCTTCGTCCCCCTTGAGCAGATGGGCGACTTCCTTGAAGGTATCGGGAGAATCCCCCAAGTCATATCGCACTCGGCAATGAGGACAGAGTGTTCGCACCAGGCGCTGCGTCACGATGCCGACCAGGGAGGTGGAAAGGTGGTAGGGATTTGCCTGGAGAGCGATCATGCTTTGCGGGGCGGCCGAGGTGACGGGAGCATGGAGGGTGGTGAGCACGAGTTGTCCGGTGTTGGCCGCCATGATCGCGGTTTCGGCGGTCTCTTTGTCACGGATTTCCCCGACCATGATCACATCGGGGGCTTGCCGGAGCACGTTTCTCAGCAGGTTGGCGAATCCTTGATCGTATCGCTCCGAAACGGGGGACTGCCGGACCCCGGGCAAGTCGATCTCGACCGGATCTTCCAAGGTATTGATCTTGCGGCTACCGGAATTCAGATGCTGCAGGCAGGCGTATAGGGTGGTGGTTTTTCCGGTCCCGGTCGGTCCCGTCACCAGGATCAATCCGCTCGGCTGCCGCAGCATCCCCATGATCCGGCTCATTTCGGCCTTGGGCATGCCGAGTTCGTCGAGTTTCCAGACGCCGGAGGTGCGGTCCCACATCCGCAGACTCATGTCCGTGCCGTGCAAGGTCGAGATGCAGTTGATCCGCATGTCGACCTCTCGCTCCTCGATCTTGACGATCCAGCGGCCATCTTGGGGACGTCGTTGTTCGGCGATATCCATCCCGGATTCCGCTTTGATCAGGCTGATCATGTGCCGCCCGAAATCACTCGGAACCCGAGCCAGATTTTCCAAGCGGCCATGACGCCGGGCACTGATCACGACTTCGTTGTGATCGGTCAGCAGGAAGGCATCGCTGCATCCCATGCGGCTGGCCCGCAGGATGACGGCTCGGACCGCCGCGTCGACGCCCATTTCGACAAGTTCGCCTGGTCGGAATCCCAGGCCGGCACTGGTCTTCATGATCCTTCTCCTTGCACCAACGCTTCGGCGGCCGCCAGGTTGGGAGCGATCGTCAAGATCTTTTGCAGGTGCAGCACCTTGAAGACATCGTGAACCATGGGCGAGAGGGAGTGCAGCACGAGACTGCCTCCCCCTTGCCGAAATTTCTTATTGCATCCCAGGATCCAGCTGACCCCGCTGGAATCCATCCAATCGACTTCACTGAGATCGACAAGGACCCGTTGGCCGTAGGCCTCCGCTCCCAAATGGTCTCGAAAGACATCTCCAAATGGAGAAATCTCTTCTTGGGAGACTCGCCCAGTCACTTGAACATGGGCAACACCGTTGTCGACACCCGCCAATTCAAATTTCATGTGGGTTCCGTGCGTTGCGAGGGGCAGTTCGAACGCTTTCCAATCTAGGTGGGGGACTGCCGATGTTCAAGCATTCTTCCCTCCGGCGGGGAATTTTCCCGGCCGGAGAACCGACGCCACCCCTCTTTTCCCGATTCACCCCCTCATCGGAGAAGTCGACAAGCCCGATCCCCACCAAACCGAATGACCGATTGATTGGCGATTGATTGCCGATTGACTGCTTTACTGGACACGAATACCATTTTCCTCGCAGCCCAGTTCTGGGTGGCGCAAGACGCGCTGGCGGTGACTTGAGCCCAAGCGATGCAATCGCTTTCTTGCGGCCAGGTGGGTCATTTGTTGCAGGAAGAACTCCGCCATTCCGGCTTTATCGATTCTTCCCCTGGTGCCGGCAACAATTTCCAAGCCATTTTTGACCGGTTGGCAAACGTGGCCTATATTCAGATTGGCTCGAGATTCCCTCTGGACTCGCTCGCCAACTCGGCATCGCATCCCTTGAACCATCCCATGGACCGACTTATGCACTCCCGGCCCTTGCTGCGATTTCTGCTGAGTCTGCTGCTGACCTCGTTCTTTGGTCTCCACGTCGCCTCCAGTTTCGCTCAGCCGATCCACGTTCCTCGCTCGCCGCTCCCATCCGTGCGGGGCGTGGTGTCGGACAATCCCGCCGGTCTTCAGCCGACCCGCGGCATGCCGGCGCATGGCGTGCCGGCGGACCAGAAGCCGGCCTTGGACAGTCTTCCGCTGGAGACGCCGGCGACGGATGACCTGCCGGAGGCTCGGCCGGAGGACGTCGAGCTACCCTCCGCGGAATCCGACTCGAGCGAAAGCCTGGCGGATATTCTCGATTTGGGGCGGAAGTTGGAGGCCGAGCGGCGGTGGCATGATGCGCTGAGCCACTACGAGAAAGCGGTTCGCCGCCTGCCGGGCCAACGGGATCTCGAGTTCCGATTGGACGTGGCCCGCACGCACGTCGATCTCGCTCGACGCTATGCCGACACCAGCTTCACCAAGAGTGTCCGATCGCTGAGCGAGCGGGATGCCTTGGCCCTGTACTCCGAGATGCTGCTGAAGATCCAGACGCATTACGTGGATAGCGCGAACTGGCGGAAACTGGTCCTGCATGGGGCTCTGACGCTGGACCTGGCCTGCGAGGATCCGGTTTTTCTGCAGCAGAACGGACCGAACCTGACGTCACGTCAAATTGATGCCTTTCGCGGCGAGATGCGACAGCAGGCCAATTCGTTTCGGATCGCCGACCGTCGCGAAGCCTACAACGCGGTGGCCTATTTCGCTCGGCGAGCGAACGAGCGACTGGGGATTTCCACGACCGCCGCGGTATTCGAGTTCCTCTGTGGAGCACTCAACTCGCTCGACGAGTACTCGGCTTTCCTCACCAGTGCTCAATTGGACGAGGTTTTTTCTCAGATTGAGGGGAACTTCGTCGGTTTGGGGATCGAGCTGAAGGCGGCCGACCAGTCCTTGCTGATCGTGCATGTCATCACCGGAGGGCCGGCCCATGAAGCGGGGATGGAGCCGGGAGATCGGATCGTCGCGGTTTCCGGCCGCTCCACCAAGGATATCTCCACCGATGAAGCAGCCGACATGCTCAAGGGTCCCGAGGGGAGCGAGGTTCGAGTTCAGATTTTACGGGACGACGAAGAGCTGACACTGAC
>JBJHCD010000580.1:0-4598 GCA_050485845.1 Pirellulaceae bacterium
CCGCTCGAGAAGACTCCGTCCGCTTCATCTCACTCCGGGACTATGACCATCTCTTCTCCGACTTGCAGTCCGGCTTTCCGGTTCTCCCCCCTCGGCTCTCTCGGGGTCGCATCCTTGGTCCCATGGTGGCGAGCGAAGCCGAAGCGCCGCTGGTGGTCCACGACGTGGGAGAGTTTGTCGCCTCCTTCGTTCCGACGCTCGCCGACTTCGGACGCCTCGATCCCCAATTCGTAATTCCACCCGAGTCATGGTCGAAGATTCCCGAGTATGCCGACTATGGATTCGTCGTGTTTCAGCTCAAGGAACTGGCCGGGAAGCCACACCCCATGGCTTTCGAGTTCGAAACGCGATGGACCGATCGGCTCTTTTTCCCCACCGTCCACATCCACGATGGCGAGGTCCATTCGCGAGAGCACTTCGACCACATGCTGTACCTGCAGCATCCCGATTTCGATCGCGTGGTGGGTGAGTATGCCGGTCCAAGGCAACGCGACTGGTCCACCGGCTGGGTCCGCTCCAAGGATAACGCCCAAACGTTTTGCCAGTGCCAAAAGACCGAAGGGATGGTGGCCCCCGACCAACTAGTCCACCGACTGGAGATTCAAGGACTGCAGCCCAACCAGGACATCATCCGCCCGGTGAGCTTCCAGGCCCAATTGTTCCAACAATCCCGCCCCCATACTCCCGTCGGCTATCAGCCCTGGCCCCTCTTCACCGCCCTCCTGGGTCTCGTCGGACTGCTCTGGTTCTTCCGTCGCCGCGAACGAGTCAAGGCGAGCCTGTCGGCTCCCCAGGAAGGTCCTGAATCAGCTTCGTGAAATCGAGCCGGACATAGGGGCGATCGGCGGCCGGCTGACGATGAGTCGCATTGGCCACGTAGAAGACTCGGTCAGCGGGGACGAACAACACGTTGTGCAGATTGGAATTCATCGCCACCGGTCGCGTCATCAGCCACATCGCCAACTCATCGTCAATCTCGCCATAACGCTCTAGCACTCGAGTTCGCAAGGTCTCCAGCCGACTCCCCGCCGACAGGACCACGGCGTCTTCAATTCCCTCACCCAGCAGTGGATGCCCTTCTCCCGGACCGACGAACTGAATCGAGTCGGGATCGGCCGCCACGCCGACCGAACGGTTGGTCTTTCCGTCCGCGAAAACATAGTAATATTCGCAGGTTCGAGGACTGGTCTCCCAGAGCGTCGTTACCTCGTCCAACGTGGAACACTCCTCCAGCGCGCGGCGCATCAGCGTTGCCATCGGAACTCCATCCCACTTCCCCTCTCCTCGCCCTCCCATTTCACCCAAGGAAATCGCTTCCATGTTCATGCCGCTGACACTGCCGATGAAGCCCGCATAGCCGATGTTGGCAAACGGGATTTTTCCATCAACCGCCACAATGAACGTCGTTGCCGCATCCTGCAGGCCGATCGTGGTCATGTAGTCCAACACTCGACCATGATACAACTTTCCATCCTTGGTCGCCTTTCCCGATAGGGCGAAGCCCGAGCAATGAAATAGTTCCGGGAAGACATTCAAGACTTTGGCCAGATCGGCCGAGATTCCCAGACTCTCCGCCATCGCTCGACACTCCCGCTGATGATCCTCGGGAATGTACGGAGCCAGTCGAGCGTAAGCGGCTTCCAGATCATGTCGGAACCACCGGCCCGTGATGATGGTCTGCGCGGTTCCGAATGTGTACAGCACGGAATCGATGCAGCGGTGAGCCTCTTGGGCCACCAACTTCCCATGGGCCGAGCCAATCTGTTCGGGGGTCCCCCGCAACAAGACCACTCGGTGCCCTTCAATCCACCGAAGCTCACCATGTGGAACTTGTCGCCCCTCCTCGCTGGGATACATCAATTCAGGCGACGGCTGCAGGATTTCCAACGCTCGGCGTACGCCCCGAGCTAGCTGACGCTCCAATTCCACTCGATCCAACTCCACGGCGCGATAGCCTTGCCAGTTTCCCGCCGCGACCAGGTTGTCCACCGAACCGCCGACTCCCACCGCTTCGCCGACTCCCCCCACTTCGCCGCCGGGCACCTCCGCCACTTCCAACCATTCGTCCAGAGAAATGGAAAGCTCCTCTTCGCCCCCCAAACGCAATTCGACCTGAACGTCACCCGCCGCCAAACGTAGCGATTCCGGCGAAAACGTCAGCAGAATCTCCCGGCTCTTCCCCAGCTCCCAACGCTCGTTCGTCCCGTCCCATTGGATCGGCAAGACCGTGCTCAGTAGCCGAGCTAGGATCTGGGGGTCGGTCTGCGTGGCGAGCGGGAGGAAGGCTGCCAAAGAAGTTCCTGGAGTGACGGTTCGAGCCAGGATGCCTTCCGGACTCAGATGGTCTTCGCCCTCAACCTCTCCAGCCCCCCAATAAACCACCTTGTGTTCCGGCAGGGCGAGTGCCGTTCGCCGACCATCGCGAACCAAATGGACTGCGTAATCCGCATGCCCCAAGCGAAGTTCAAAGGCATCGGCCGCCAGTCGCCGCAGAGTCAGTTCGACTCGCTGCGTCTTCCCCTCCACCGGAAACTCTCCCCAACCCGACACCGACCAGCTTTGCTGCTTGCCATTGAGTAGAGTGAGGACCGGTTGCAGGTCGCGAGCCAGCCGACGGCCGGCATTCTCTTGAGCGGCAAGTGGCGGAATCCCAACACTGGCCAAAAGCAACATCCAGACGGCGACACGGAACCGGGCACGAATCGGTGCGAAAGGCATGAGCAGAGTCTCTCAACAGCACAGAACGGATGATTCGGATGATTCGGATGTTCGTGATTTCGAATGTTCGAAGAGCGGAACTGGAGCCGAAGTTCGGCCCTCCCGGCAGTGTAACATCGGTTGAAGACTCTGTCTCTCCCGAAATATCCTATGGACGAATTACGACGAATCACCGTGGAAACGGCAAGACGTTCCGGCTCGAACCAGGAGCCCGCAGGCGAGATACCTGGGTCCGTTTCGGTTCGCGAGTAAACCCCGGAGAGGGGCTATGCCGGGCGGCGAGCGAAAAAGCGGTCCAGCGTCTGGGAACTCGGGGGCTTGCTGACCAGGGAGACCGCGATCAAGGCGACGGAGGAGGCGGCAAAGATGACGGCCACCGGCATGAATCCAGCAAACGTATAGTTCGGATCAGCACCAAATCCGGATTGCCAGAACAAGACAACCCACGTGGCGACCATCGCCAGAATACTGGCCATCGCTCCGGCCGCGGTCAGTCGCCGCCAGTACAGCGCGGCCAGCACCAGCGGAAACAGTCCGGTAAACCCGCTGAAACACCAAACCCCCAGCGTAAAGACTCCCCGTGGCTCCAAGAGACTCAGCAAATAAGTGACCGCCACAATTGCCACGATGAACGACCGAGCGATCACCACGATTTGCAAATCGCTGTAGCGGTGGGGAGGGCTGTAGTGCAAAACGACGTCGTTGGTAAACATGGTTCCCAGGCACAGAAACTGACTGTCCAGCGAAGACATGATCGCCGCCAAAACCCCAGCCGTTAAAAAACCACCCAGAATCGGACCGGCCATTTGCCGTACCAGGAAGGGGAGAACCTGGTTCTGATGAATGTCGTCGGGCAAATTGGCCAGGCTGCTATTGGCCCAAACTCCGACCATCACGCAGGGAGCCCAAACAATCAAGATAAAGATCGGGTGCATCACCACCGCCAGCTTGAAAGTCTCGGCACTCCGAGCGGTCAGCCAATGCTGGAAAACGTGGGGAAACATCGCCACGGAGAGTGGAATCAGAATGTAGAGAAAAAAGGTGAGTCGCGAAACCTGCTCGCGGCTCAGCTTCTCGGGGTGCTCCTCCAGGACCGACTGGCTGGCAATCCGCATGTTCTCCAGCAGACTGTCCGCTCCCCCCATCCGATTCACAATCACCATGAAGGTGATCACTCCCAGGACCATGAAGACCGTCGTTTGAAAGGCATTGGCCCAAGCCGTTCCTCGCATCCCGCCGAAAAAGACATAAGCCAACACCACCAGGGCGACGACCAACGATCCCAGCCAATAGGGAATTCCCCCATCCGAACCCGGAAACAGTCCCGGGAACGCTCCCACGGACACCTCCTTGATCGCCGCGCCGGCACCCAGCAAGCCCATCAGCAAATAGGGAATCACCAGCAGAACAAGGACGGGAAATAGAACCAGGCCGATCCGATCCGACTCGAGGCGACGGCGAAAGAATTGCACCTGCGTGGTAAAGTGATATCGATGCCCTATCCGCCACAGTCGCACGCCGACCAGAAAGAAGCAGAGCGAATGAATCAGGCCGCTCCAGGAAGCCATCTTGCCATATATCGCGATTCCTTCCCGCCAGGAGGCCCCGGTCGACCCGATCAGAGCAAACGAAGTCATCGTGGTACCGAATAACGACATCAGCAACAGGACGGGGCCGATCGTATGACTGGCCAGCATATAATCGCGGCTGGTCCCGCGAAACAACCGATTCGCGGCCGTCCCCAACAGGAGCAGCAGTCCCAAATAGGCCGCGATGATCAACAGAGGTGCCTGATCACTGGTCATGACGAGGCCCTCTCGCCGGAACTCGTCGATTCCCCGAGATCATCCGCCGGCCAGGCATAAATCGTCGCCCAATAC
>JBJHCD010000581.1:0-4592 GCA_050485845.1 Pirellulaceae bacterium
GGCGCTCTCTTCGCGAGGGCGCCGAGCCTCTTTTTTGTTCTTGAAGTGAGCACGTTGAACGTTAGATCTTCGGCAGCAGAGCCAGCACGGAGGAACTGGGCCGAGCAATCACATGAGCGGCGATCAGCTTCCCGAGCCCTTCCACTTTCTCCGAACCAGCTTGAACCGCGGCCTTCACTGCCGCGACATCCCCCTGGATCACAATCGTGATGTAACCGCCGCCCAGCTTCTCCTTGCCAACCACCTCCACGTTGGCCGCCTTGCAGGCCGTATCGATCGCCTCGAATACCGCCGTAAAGCCCTGTGTCTCAATCAAACCCAAGGCCAATGGGGGATGCTCGCTCACGGACGACTCCTTAATCTGCGTAATCTGCTTGTTCTGTGCTGTTGTTTCGGGAAGACTTGGCGATTTCAACTCGGCATCCGCGCCGCTAGCGGCACCCGACCCTCCGTCCGCGACCGACTCGCCCGACGGCCCCTCGCCGGGAACGCTCAACTGGAACACGATGTTCTGCTGGATCAGCGGATTGTATTCAACTCGACTCTCAATCCCCTTCCAGGCCTCACGATCCGTACGATCGATCGCCAGAATGTGCGGCTTTCCACCCATTCGCTCCGCGACCGCTCGACCCGCCTCCAAGGCATCGCGGACGTCGGCGCTTCCGCCACGAATCTTCAGGACGACGCCGTAGAAGTCATTCAATTCCGCCTGGATCACCTGAATGGAAGCCCCTTTCTCCATCGCATCGAGCGCGACAAGAGCGGGAGTCAGGCCGGTTGTTTCCAGGATTCCTAGTGAGTCCGTCAGCATGAAGGGCGATCGTCGTTGAAGGAAAGACGTCGGGGAATCCATGTATTGTAATTCCCTTCCGCATTTCTCAAACGCGCGACAGACGCTTTTTCGTGTTTTCCCTGACGGACTGCACGTTAGGCGAACGTGTATTGATCACCCCCCATCATACTCGTACTCAGTGAAACGGTACTCGTACTCGTACTCGAAGGGATGGCTCGGAAGCATCGATCGAGTACGAGTACCGCGATGCTGAGTACGAGTACGAGTACGAGTACGAGTAGGAGTAGGTGTGGGTCGCCCAAACCGGACGGACACGATGATGGAATTGGCGAGTGGGGATGTGCCCGCGGAGGAGTTTGTTGGTGGCCCGAACCGATCGCGGCCGGGACAATCCAAGCCGACGCCCTTCGGACGCAGACCGACGACGTCGAATCAAGAGCACTCGACTACTCGACGGCGGGCAGGATCACGTCACGCAGCAGATATCGCTTCAAGTCCTTGATCACCCCCAGGAACTTTTGCAGGTTGACCGGCTTCTGGATGTAGCTGTCGACATGAAACTGCTCGCAGCGGAGCTTCACGCCCTCATCGTCGCTGGCCGTCAGCACGACCACGGGGATTGCTCGAAGTTGATAGTCGGCCTTGATCTCTTCCAAGATCTCCAACCCACCCCGTTTGGGAAGGTTCAAATCCAACAAGATGATGTCAGGCCGCGGCGCTCGACTAAAATGTCCTTGCTTGCCGAGAAACTCCAGTGCTTCATCACCGTCGCGGACCAGTGTCAGTCGATGCTTGATCTGGCCATCACGCAGCGCGTGAATCGTAACTTGCGCGTCCATCAGGCTATCCTCAACCAAGAGAATCTCCATGGGACGTCCGACTGTTTTTTCGTACATGGCAGCACCGCCGGGCTTGAAGCACAGAACGATGGAACGTCGGCGACCCCCGGTTGTCACCGGGACCCCCCGAGCCCCGTGGCACACACCCATTATCCTAGAGCACTCAGCCGAGTGGGACAACCAATATTAAAAAATCGTCCCTTAGAGTTTCTCGCCCGACGCCGCGTCCTCGAGAAAAAATCAGCCGGGATCATTCGTCCAAACTGGGTAGTTCAAACTGGTTAGTCCCAACGCGTCCGTACAAACTCGGATTCCGCAAGGCCCCGTTGGTGGCGAGGAGTCAATTCCAAGGAGCCATCCGAGCATATCGAATTAAGGGGCCGAACACATCGTCAAACTTCCGCAACGGGCCACCCGGCAAGAGCAGTGCGGGAGCCCGCAAGGATTCTCGCATCCAACGCCCCCCCTGCAGTCGGCAGTCCGCCGAAATCCAACTGTCCACCCGCTGCACCTGAAGCTCGCCCTCCCCCTGCCAAACCTCCACCGGCGAAGCCTCGCCCTCCATCGCCAACAACACCAACCGCTGGTCGGTCCCGATCAGCCAATAGGAATCCCCGGACGTTCGCGACGCTTCTCCCGGCTGAGGCCATTCGCGCTGCACTCGACCATACAACAGGCGAATTACTTCCCCTTCGTCAAGCCACTCCAACAAACCCCGAGCGACCGCGGGCGTCATCCGCGGAAGCCGGAGGCCTGGGTCGCCGGCCCGATCCTCCAACGCGCTTCGCGTCTGCTCCTCCAACAACTTGCGAATAGCCGCCGGATCGCGGCGCAAGAACGCCGCCACGTTGGCCAAGATCAAGTCCATCTCCAACAGAGGTGGGGCAACTCGAACCGACAGCGATGCCAAGTCCTGCAAGAAGGCATCGGCCAACGGCCCCTTCGCGTCCAGCTCGGGATGCTCGAAGAAAAAAGGAGGATTGGCAACCAACTCTACCAAGAGCTTCTCTCTTGTCTCCAAGTCACATTCCCGGACCAGGCGGCAAGGAGCAAGCAGCTTCCCTAGCTCTTCCACTTCGCGCTGCTTGACCTCCAACAAGAAACTAGCCAGGGACCGAATGGCCCCCCGACGCTGCCCGTCCACGTCGGGAGCTTCCCGTTGCGTCAATTGCAGCTTGACGTCCAAACGGCTCTCAACTTGCTGGCGCCATTTCATCAAGGCAGCGTCTTGGCCATGAAGCCGAAAGGCCTGAATAAAGGTTTCCAAGCGATGCGCGACCGTCTGCCGCTCATCCGACGTCAATATCACGGTGGCCCGGTAACGCTCGGGTTGAGCACTCTGCGAAGTCGCCAGACAGCGATAGAGGAAGATTCGATCGTACTCGCTGCGCATCTGCAGCGTTCCAACCTCGCGCAGTGCGGCGGCGAAACTTGGGGGTGACAACGACACCACCCGCATCAGCTCCACTAACTCCACTCCATAAATCCAATTCGGATCTCGGTGCCGCAAGTCTCCCGCGTAGATCGATGCCGCCTCGTAACCGAGGATCCGGACCAGATCGCGCAGCATATTCAAGGCCTGACGATTCAGGATCCGCGTGGTTACCTCGGTGGCATGTTTTTTCCCCAGGGAGCTGAGCAGCCACCAGGTCCCCAACGTCACCGGACTGGCTCCCATCGCAAAACGGCCCAGGTAGTAGGCCGTGCTGAGATGCGGCCAGTACGGTTCCGCCGACTTGTAGACTCCATAAGCCTTCACGGCCTGGCGGATGTATCGGTAGAGACTCTGGAGGTTGTACTCCTTCACATTCAAGGGAAGCCGGTCCAGCAGCACCAGCATCTGCAGACAGACGCGGCTGGCCGAGCGAAGTATCCGATCGCTGCTGGTCTCCAACAACGGCTGCTCGGCGTCCGGTTGATAGAGCCGCGCGACCTTGACGATCAGTTCAACGGCATCCTCGCGCATCAACAGCGGTTGAAGCTGCCCCTGGACCACATAGCGATTCTGAAGGATGTTGTTGAACAAGGTCTCCGTTTCCGCGTCCAACAGTTCCAGTAGCTCACGATCCTTCGCAACCAAGGCCGCTAGCTGCTCCTCGTCAACCGGTTCGTCTTCCACCGAGTTCGGCTGTGGAAACTCCATCCACTCGTGAAACGTCAGCAGCCGATCATTCAGCCGCTGTTCCCGAGCGGCCAGTCGCTCCATGGAAGCCTTGAGTTCTCGCTGAGCCACATCGCGAGCTTCGTAAAGCTCTTGTCGCACCTGAGCCAGTTCCGTCACCCGCTGTCGCTGGCGACGCCTTAGTCGCATCGGCGCCGAGAAGATCAGGTCCACACCCAGAATGATCGTGGCAATCAGAATCAGCGCAGCGCAGACATAGGGGATCAGCGGCGTGGTGCCCGACTGCAGATGTTGCCGCACCGAGTCGACGGCCAAGAGCAGACTTCCCAGCGAACCAAGAGCCAAAGCTAGAATACGCCAGCGCACGTTCGACTCTTTAGCAGCAGGAAGAGAGAGGAGGAATCGTTCAACCGTTCATCGCGCCGTTCACGCGAACGATCTCCGTGACGGGCTCGGGCAGCACGCCCTTGTATTTAACAAACTTTTCGGCCGCGTGCCAGCGTCAATCGACGGCTCCCGTGGCCCTGAGAAAAAAAGTATCTCGACCGTTGCTTGACAAGTCGCGCGCTCTTCGCACAATGAGCCTTCTTCATGAGGACTCGAAAGTACCGATGCGAAGCATCTGCAGGATATCTGCACGAACTATGTCGAACATCGGGGGGCGGCGACTGAGGGAATACGACTGTCGGCGGCGTGAGTCGGGAATCGGATGTCCCCCCCAACCATATTGAGTCTTCCAGGCTAGGACGGCGTGGCGGACGTGAGGCGGCAAACGGCAGGAGCCATTTGCCGCTTTTTTTTCAGGCCATCGAAGCATCAAAATAATCATCAGTCGTTT